>JALSQI010000038.1 GCA_026985525.1 Archaeoglobaceae archaeon | reverse complement strand
AAATCTGGCTAATCCTTACCTTTAGCACGTTCTCACAAAACTCTCTCAACCTGTCTTTGTTCTTGATAGCTCCTACCAAGTAAACCGGTTTTCCGCCCAAGTATTCCCAAGCTAACTCGATCTCTTCTCGGCTGAATCCGTATTTTTGTAGAAATTCTTTAGTGGTATCGTAGTCGAAGTCGTCCACTAAGAGGTAATCGCATCTCCCGTGGAGCATCGCTTTGGCATAAATATTTTCGATGAATAACGAGTCGGAAGTTATGGCGAAGATGTGGGCGAGGTGGTGGCGTTTAGTGATAGTTACGAAGAAGTTGAAGAGTTCGTAGATTAGCAAACCGTCGATTTTTACGTCTCCTATCTTTTGAAGTTCATCTAATATTAAAACGGGTAATCTATCCTCGAATTTAACGTCTTCTACCACCCTTACTATGTATCTGAAAGCATTTTTTGGCTTATCCTCTTTAAATATTTGATCGAGAAGAGATTTAGAAACCGGGATCCCCGCAAATTTCGTAACTTCCGCTATCAGCTCCTTTACAACTACCTTTCTTCTCCCATATTCTATATCGAATAACGCCTCTACGAAGTCGTTAAAATCTTTTATCATTCTCTCCCTCAGATTCACGTAAAACACGACGAAATCCTCGGGTAAATTCCTGATGAGGTGCTGAAAAAGCTCAGTCTTCCCAGAATTTATCGGCCCATAGATGAACGTGATTAAATCCGGCCTACTCTTTAGAATTCTCATTATCTCTTCTATTTCTTTCTCCCTGTCGTGAAAAACTATCTCCATACATTCAGATTCACTTGAACAATATTTAAGTTTGTCATCCCTTAACCTATGGAAAAACGTAGATACTTATTCTATATAAATTTTCCAACCATATCTTGAGAATCATAACTATAGAACTAAACTCAAACGTATTTAACTTCTTCGACTTTCCTTTGACTTTCTTTCAAAGCAAGTAGTGTAAAATACGATAAAGATTAACGAAATTGAAATCATAATCTTAAACTAAATACTCTGTCTAATTATCAGTGTTAGTTTTCTTCCAAACTGAAGGATAAACGCCTCTTTCCATTACTACTCTCTCGATGTTAACTACTTCCCCACTCCTCATTTTTACAATATCTTCTGCACTTTTTTTCGCTTTACCAATCGCTACGAGTTCGTGTTTTAATGTGAAAATTGCTACGTCTCTATTTGGCTTAACGTTTTTTTCCACGTACGCAACCCCTTTGGCCATTAAATTAGCTCCGTGGCATATTGCATCAACAGCCGTATCTTTTACGACTATTTTTGGCATGTGAACGACTGCTAATTCCATGGGTTTTACTATCTCTCTAAGGTACTTTTCTTCACCTTCTTCTTTCCACATAACGTAAGCGTCTAATAAGTCGTGAAGAGTATAACACATACTTTCATCGAAATGACCTGTTTTAATTCTCCTTAATTCCTGCATGTGCGCCCCAGTACCCATGACTTCTCCAACGTCTGTGCATAGTTTTCTAATGTAAGTTCCAGCTTCACACATTACTTTAAAAAGCACGTCTCTACCTTCAACTTCTAACAAGTCTATTCCGTATATCTCTCTCACTCTTAACCTCTTCTTAACTGCCGATTTTAAAGGTGGTCTCTGGTATATCTTGCCTATAAACAGCCTTAGAGTTTTTTCCACTTCTTTCTTGGAAGCGTCGGAGTGTAGCCTCATTAAAGCAATATACTCTTTTTGAGAACCCTGAAGAAATCTCACGAGCTTTGTTGCATCTTCTATGAATACTGGTAAGACCCCTGTAACTCTTGGATCTAAGGTTCCAGCATGCCCAGTCTTTTTAACGCCAAGTATCCTTCTCACCCATACTACGACTTCGTGACTACTTGGTCCCATCGGTTTGTCGATGCAAACGAAACCTTTCTTTATGTACTCTTCTATAGGCCTCTTGTATGGGTAAATTCCGTACTTCTCATTTGTTTCTGCCTCTTCTTTTACGTAGAAAGACTCTCCGATTTCCATGATTTTCTTGCCCATCAGGTTAAGTTTGACTTCAGCTTTAAAACTTGTTTGCTGATAGCTGAAACTGAAATAGCGAGTAAAGTTCCAACGATGTATATGACCTCGAGAGGGAATAATCCAAAGAAAGCGGGACCAAAAGTCTGACCTAGCTTCGATACCGATCCGTAAATTGACATAATAGTTGCTCTGCCTTTGCTCTCTGTTAAAGAAACGACGCTATGTTGAAGTGTTGGTAAAACCGTTCCCTGAGCGTAACCGAACATCAGTGAACAGGCTATTAAAAACTGTTCGCATTTGGTGAGCATAGAAACAAGCACTGCAATCAGAGATATTGCATAAGAAAGAAATCCTACTGGTATAACAAATTTTTTCAATCTTTTAGATATTCTAACGAGATTTGCTGCAAAAAAAGCGGTTGAAATGGACATTGTTGCTTGAACTAAACCAACTGTAATGCTCGTCCCTCCAAGACTGTAAACGACGAAAGGTATGTACGCTAAAAACGTTCCGTATAACAAAGAATAGGCTGTGAAGCCGAGAAAAAATAGAAAAATTAATTTTCTATTTATTTTCAATTTTACTAATTTTTCGCTTTTTACATCTTTTACTGGAGATAGCAAAACAAACAATCCTACTGGTATTGCTAAAAGAAATATGTAGAAGGGATATCTCCAATTAATATGGGCGAGAAAACCTCCAGCGAGTTGGTAAAATGCTATACCAACTGTTAATATGCTTGCGTTGTAACCAATGAGTTTCTCCCTTTCAATACCGGTGTAAGTATCGCCTATTATTGTAGTAGAGAGAGCTACGAGAGATGAAGCTGAAATTCCTTGAACGAATCTCAAAAATATCATTGTTCTGAAGTCGTAGAAAGGGCAAAGAAAACCGGATATTCCAAAAACAAAAATAGCAGTCGATGCTACTGGTTTTCTTCCAACTTTATCAGCTATTAACCCAGTTAACGGAGAGAAAAACACACCCGGTAAAGTAAAAAAAGTTATTAGCATGCTAACTTCTGCTGAACTGATGGAAAAAGTCCTCGCAATTTCTGGCAGTCCGGGAGTTATTG
>JALSQI010000037.1 GCA_026985525.1 Archaeoglobaceae archaeon | reverse complement strand
ATAGCGTATGCAGTCCTTCAACTATTACTATGGGCGTTGGAGTGAAGTCTTCCCATTCTCCAAAGGTTCCGGTAGAGTGATCGTAAGTCGGTTTTCTTATAGTTTCTCCTTTTTTTAGCAACATTAGGTGGGTTTTTACTAAGTTCAAGTTGTTTGCTTCTGGGTGGAGCGGAGTTATCCCCAGCTTTCTTCTAGTTTCTCTGTCGTAGATGTGGTAATCGTCGAGAGTTATGCTTGAAACTACGTCTTTTCCAAGTAAACTCTTTATTGCATTTGCAAAAGTTGTTTTTCCCGAACCACTGTCCCCAGCAATTCCAACTATAAAAACTCTATTGCTACTTTTTATTGTATCTATTAGCGTCATAATGAACACCCTTTTTTATTACTGTATTTCATCGTTGAAATACGTTTTGGAGTAGAGAATTATAGCCGAGAGTGTGAGCTAAGGTTATGGAAGTAAAAGAAATCGAAGAGTTTCTGTCTAAGAATAGAGTTAGCGTGGAAGATGCTTTAAAATTGAAAGGTCTTGAAAAAGAATTAGAAAAAAAGTTTGAATCCAGCGATTGTAAAGTTAGGAAGAAAGTAGTTTTTGCAATAGGAGTTCTTGCTAGTAATGTAGAATTGCTTAGAAAAGCACTAAGCGACGAGTGTCCTTGGGTTAGGGGAGTGGCTGCAGAAATGCTGGGAAAACTTGGAGTTAAAGATGAAAAAATAATTTCTCTACTAAACGATAGCTGTCCTTGGGTTAGGCACAGAGCGGCTGATGCTCTTTCTTACCTTTGCAAGGATGCAAACTTTGCTCTCAAAGCTTACAAACAGTTAATAGAAAAGTTAAACGATCCAAGCCCTTACGTTCAGAACTACGTAGTTCACGCTCTAAGAGTTTGCCTATCAAGTTTTGGAAAAGCGGGGATGAAAGAAAAAGAGGAAGTAGAATCAGTACTCCTCTCTTACTCCTCTTTTTGAAACTTTTCTTGTTTCGTAAGCTCTTTTTATCGGGGGCGTCGCTATCGGTTTTTCTGGAATAATTCCTTCTGGTTTGTAGTACAGTATTAGCAACATCATAACTCCAAATAGAATGTACTCTAACCAGACAGCCTCTACTGGCAAGTGCAAGAAAGAAACTATGCTTGTTTTGTAGAAATCTATAACTTCCATTACAGTTACGAATATAAGCGTCCCTGCAACAACTCCTCTGTTGTTTCCAGCGCCTCCGAGTAGTATTATTAGAAATGGATAGAAAGTCCAGAGAGTTCTTCCCGTTATCATAAAAGAGTTTGCTTGAACTCTTAAAGTGTAAAACGATAGTAAAACTCCAACCATCGCTGCAATTCCAGAACCAACTGCCATCGTCATAACTCTAACTCTCATCAAGTCTCTTCCGTAAACCCTTATAACGTCCTCGTTTTCTCTCATAGCTTTCAATAGCCTACCGTAAGGTGTGTTTAGCAGTCTTTCAAAGAAGAGGTACGTTAAGAAAGCTAAAACGAGAACTACAGCTGTAAATACTACGTACTTTTTCTCTCCAGAAATAAAAGCTAAGAAGTCGGGAACGGAAACTCCGTAGTAGCTTCCTATTATAACAGGATTGTAATAGCAAACCATAGTAAACGTTTCTGCTATTGCTAAGAGAGTTATTGCGAGGTAATCTTCTCTCAACCTCGCACTCGGAAGTATGAAAACTGCGCCTACTATACATCCCAAAGCTATTGCTATTATTAGCGTTGATATAAGCAAAAAGAAGCCGAGCGCTGGGTTGTGTGCTATTGCTTGAGTTAATTCATTACTCGCAGCTGAAGTAGCAGTTGAAAAGCCGTAAGCTGTCTTGACTTTGTAAATTGCAATTAGAATTCTTGTTATTATTCCTCCCACAACGACAGCTCCTACTAAAACTGAAATCGCTTTGCCAAAGTTTGGTATTCCACCATAACCATATTCCATGTTGAGGCTCAGCGAAACTATGAGGTAAAGCCCGAACCAGAGGAGTATGTTGAGTATTAATCCGTAAATCAACTAAACCACCTCCTGTAAAGCTTTTTCCAGTCAACGCTTATTATTCCCTGTGGAGCAACTAAGAGAGTTACTATTATTATTGCCAATGCTACGACTTTTCCGTAAACCAACATTCCAGCACCGAAAATCGTTGAGAGGTAGTACGTAAATAGAGATTCTGACATTCCAACTATGTATCCACCTATCAAAGCTCCGTATATGTTGTTCAATCCACCCACTATGCTCGCTGCGAAAATTGACACTATTATTATTTCTGCTGTCGAAGGAACTATTTCTTGTTTAAATGGTAGGAGGCACCCAGCCATTGCTGCAAGAGCTCCAGCCAGAAACCAAGCGAACATCCTCGTATATTCTACGTTTACTCCCATTACTTCCGCTAAGTCAGGGTTTTCCATCGAAGCTCTTAGAGCTATACCGAATTTAGTTTTGTATAGTAGTGTGAATAGGACGGAAAAAGTTAATATTATTACTAATGTGGAGATTACGAGTATTCCCGGAACTCCGAGAATTGGAAAGTCTAAGTAAGTGAACATGAACATCTCGCAGGAACTCCCTGTAAGCTTTCCGAGGTAGCCAGCGTAAATACCTCTAAGTCCAAGCAGTATTAGGTCGAGTGCAAGAGTTGCAATCATTAAAGTTACAACGCTTGCTCCCCTCTTTATCAGCGGTTTTAGTACTAAAACGTAGCTCGCAAGCCCCGTTATTCCCCCCGCCAAAAACGCTATTGGGAGAGATACGTACGGGTGTATGTTAAACAGCCGATATATGGTTAGAGCTGTGTAAGATCCAACTACTGCAAAAGATCCCTGTGCAAAGTTTGGAACTGCTGTTGTTATGTAAGCAAGAGTCAATCCGACCGCGAGCAGTACTAAGAGGTTAGAGTAAATTAAAGCACCCGTGAGGACTTCCATTCCCGGCATACTTTCAATCGCCCTTCAGTGAATTTAAAACTTTAGCGGCGAATACCTTTTTTACACTTTTTTCAAACTTCCGTTCATGGTTAAAGTAAAGCTTTTGAAGTACACTACCGACGGAGTTAAACTCGTCGCTAACTGTTGTAGAGTTAGCGGAATTCCCGAAATGGATGATGAAGATATAGTAAGAATGGTCGTAGAAAATGACTATACGAGCGCTATTGAGCACATATACTTCACTTTTGAAATATCTGAAATGAGCATAGCCATAAGTAGGGAGTTGTTAGAACACAGAATAGCGAGTCATACGGCGAGGTCAACGAGGTATAACTTGGAAGAGGGATTTAGCTATACAATCCCACCAGTAGATGAAGAAATTGCAGAAATTCTTAAAGAAGCTATGGAATCTGCAAGAAAGTATTATTCCAAGATTTACGGGAAAATGCTTGAAAAAGGATACTCCAAAGCTGAAGCAAGAGAAATTTCGAGGTATGTACTACCAATGGCTACTCATTGCACTTACATTTGGACTGTAAATGCAAGAAGTTTGATAAACTTCTTAGGCTTAAGACTTTGCGTTAGAGCGGCACCTGAAATGAGAGAATTGGCTCAAAAAATATACGATATAGTCGTAAAAATATACCCGGAAATATTTGAAGGAGTCGGTTGCAGAGGTGTGAATTACGGAGTATGTCCTGAAAACGAAGTAAGACCGAAGAACTGCCCTTACAGAAATAAGATTCCGACGAAAAAGGAGTTGAAAAAATGAAATACGACGTTGCAGTTGCTGGTATTGGCGTTGCTGGAGCTTTCACCCTTAGAGCTTTATCAAAAAAGTTAAGGGTTGTTGGGATAGACAAGAGAGAAAAACTCGGCTATCCAGTTGAGTGTGGGGAGTTAATTCCAACTAAGAGTGAGATGAAAAGACTTTTGCCAAAATTAGGAGACTACTCTCTATTCGAGATTCCTGAGAAGTACAAGAGTAATAAAACCAAATACTTCGAATTCGTAATTCCAAATGGTAAAAGCGTAGAGATAGAGTTTGAAATGCTCGTTATAAACAGGGACAAATTTATCTCGGATGTTGCTGAGAGTTCTGGACACGAAATAAGAAAAAGAACGAAAATTATAGATTACAACGGAAAATTAAGGCTTAGAGATTTAAGATCTATGAAAGACTACGAACTCGATGCAGAAGTCGTAGTTGCAAGCGACGGAGCAAACTCGAGGATAGCTAAGAGTCTTGGAGTATGGAAATATGAAATTGCAGCTGCTAAGCAATACGTAATGAGCGGTGTTAATTGTAGAGAAGATACTGTTTACATGTTCGTTGGAAGTGATATCGCCCCCGGAGGTTACGCTTGGATAATCCCTAAGGGAAACGGAGTAGCTAACGTTGGTGTGGGAATAAGGCAGAGGTTTTTAAAAAGAGGTGATAACATTCACAAAGTGCTGGAGAGATTCGTTAGAGAGTATCCTTACAGTTCTCAATATCTGAGGAAAGCTGAAATTATAAACAAAATTGGAGCTGTCGCTCCAGTCGATAAGCCTTTGAATAAAACTGTTTTCGATAAAGTTTTGTTAGTTGGAGACTCAGCCAGCATGATTTTAAGCCACGTCGCAGCTGGGATACCTATATCAATGATTGCTGGAGATATAGCTGGAAATGTTATCAACGACTACTTCGAAGGAAAGAAAAACCTCGACGAATACGACTCTGCTTGGAGAGAAAAAATGTTAGATGCGATGATGCGGAGTTACAGAATAAAGCAACTTTGGGATAAGATTTCCAAAACTGACGAAAAACTTTGCAAATACTTTAGGTTTATAGGAAAAGGAGATATGTGTGCAATACTCCGGAGTAAAATACCTCTAAAATTAAGAATAGCTGAAAAGTTCATTTTTTGAGGACTTTCAACACATCTTTCCATTCAGGAAAATTTCTCGCTCCGTAATGCTGGATGTTGTAAGCAGCGACGTAGTTTCCAGCTTTGAGGCACTCTTTTAAACTAAAACCTTCCATCATTGCTTTAAGAAATCCTGCTGCGAACGAATCTCCCGCTCCAGTCGTATCAACTACTTTAACGTTAAAAGCTGGAACCTGAAAAGATTCATTATCTGTAAAAACAGAACTGCCCTTTTCTCCCATTGTTATTACTAAAACTGAAACGTACTTTAAAAAGTCTTTCTCGCTTACGCCTAACATTTCGAACTCTAATTCTGACATTATAACTAAGTCCACGAACCTTAGCAATTCTTTAAGTTTTTCGAATCCCATTGAGGAGTAAGGATATCCGGGATTTAGAACGACTTTGCTTTTTTCTAACTTTGCTTTCTTTGCTACTTCTACGTGAAACTTGAAGCTATCTGCCGAAGGAAATGGATCCAAGTAGTATATATCTCCAGACAAACAATTCAGTTCAATTTTTATTACTCCTGCAGCGTTTGGATGAACGAAAAACGTTCTCTCTCCTTCTCCATCAACGTAAATGTCAACTCTTCCCGTTTCTGGATGCGTTATCCAGAACCTCACGTCAACTCCTACTTTTTCCAAGCTCGAAACAAAAAACTCTCCGTCCGCATCTCTCCCAAGAGTGGTGTAAAACCTGCACTTTTCGCCAAAATTAGCCAATCCAAATATCGTGTTTGCTGCAGCTCCTCCAGATTGCTTTATGCTCTCTTTAACTATCGCTTGCCCTCCTCTCTCTGGATAACTGTCTATTTTGCATATCCTGTCAACTAATGCCGGGCCAACTCCAGCAATCACTCTCATTTTACTACTTTCTTTTCTTTCTTGGATATTTCAGCTAACAGCTCGTCTATCTTTTTGATTTCTTCTCTCAACTTTTCTAGAACAGCTGTAGTGTCGAAGTAAACCAATGCTTCACCGCACCTTGGACAAGTAAACCCCAGATCCATAGCCTCTTCGTAGTTAACTTTAACACAGCCGTTTGGACAAAGGTAGTAAATGTTCTCTTCCTCCATTTCTAATTTTTCCTGAAGTTTTTTCTTCGTCTTCAGCAACTCTCTTTTCAGTACTTCATTTTCTTTTTCGTAGTGTATTCTCCAATAGTACTCCATCCATCCAGTCTCATCGTCTCTTTTCCTTTTGTAGTCAGCTAAGCCAATTTCGTACAAGTAAAATAAAGCCTTTCTCACGTCGTTTATCTCTATTCCAAGCTCTTCCGCTATCTCTTCGTCTGTAAACTCTCTCTTGGGGTGTAAAGTGTATATTATTAAGCCAACTTCTCCTGCTACTCTATCGACGAGCTCTCTTATGAGGTCTTCTCTGTCCATCTTCGTGTTCACAGGCTTAATATTTACCCGACAAAGTATTTAACTCTTTTTTTCGGTTCTTGGAACATAACTTAAAAAATTAAGAGTATTAATAAATGATACCAAAATTCCGGTTATCTTTAAAAGTCCTGAAAGCTGGCTGGAAGATGTGAGAGTTGCGATGGTCGGAAATCCTAACGTCGGAAAAACGGCAATACTCAACGCTTTAACTGGGGGTAAATTTCAAGTTGGGAACTTTCCCGGAACGACAGTTGAAATAAAAGAAGGTAAAGCCGTTATAAACGGAGTAGAGGTGGAATTCATAGATTTACCCGGAATATACAGTATGAAACCTTACAGTGCTGACGAGGAAATTGCAGTAAAGTTTTTGCTTGAAGGAAAATACGACGTAATTCTAAACGTTGTTGATTCGTCCAACATAGAAAGAAATCTATACTTAACTCTCCAGCTTTGCTCAACTAATAAACCAATTGTTTTAGTTCTCAACATGCTCGACGAGGCTCAAAAGAAAGGTTTTCTTGTAAACTCAAAAAAACTCTCTCAAATCTTAGGAGTGCCGGTAGTTGAAACCATAGCTGTAAAAAACAAGGGAATTGAAAAGTTAAAAGAAGAAATTTTCAGGGCTAAAAACTGTAAGATACACGTAAAAACGGTAGAAGAAGCTGTAAAATTGGCGGAAAAAATTGTGGAAGAAGTTGTAGAAAGAAAAAGACCCATAGAAGAGTTCGACCTCGACGAGGTTTTTACGGATCCACTCCTTGGTATGTTAATCTTTATTTCTGCTATGTGGATGCTTTTTAAATTCACGTATCAGGTAGCTGATCCGTTTGTAGGAATTATAGATCTTGCAGTAAACGTTTTAGTGAAGGAGTTATCTTCTTACAACAGTGTAATTTTTTCCCTTCTTGGTAGAGGAGTGATTAAAGGTGTTGGAAGCGTATTAGTCTTCGTTCCGAACATAGCTTTTCTATTCATGGGCTTAGCTTTCATGGAGCTGAGTGGTTACATGGCAAGAGCAGTATTTCTTATGGACAAACTGATGAGTAAGTTAAAGCTAACTGGTAGGTCGGCAATACCGATGATAATGGGATTTGGATGTAACGTTCCGGCAATAATGGCAACGAGAAGCATAGAGGACAGAAAGGTTAGAATGGCTACTTTGCTTAGCATACCTTTTATATCGTGCAGTGCGAGGTTACCAATATACGTTCTCTTAGCAGGTGCGTTTTTCTCTAATCCCGGAGAAATCGTCATGCTCATGTACTTTGTAAGCGTTTTCTTTTCTCTACTAACCGCTTACTTGCTCAGGAGTACTGTTTTTAAAGGAGAAGCTGAATTTATCATGGAAATGCCTCCTTACAGGCTACCATGTTTGAGAGACGTTTTAGTTAACACTTGGCTCGGTGTAAAGCACTTCCTCGAAAAAGCTGGAACTATAATTCTTGCCATGTCTATATTGCTTTGGTTTATTACGAGTTATCCGAGTAAAGAGAATAGCTACGCTTTAATACTTGGAAATGTTATAAAGCCACTGTTTTCTCCAATGGGATGGAGTAGTAG
This sequence comes from Archaeoglobaceae archaeon, assembly GCA_026985525.1. Taxonomy (GTDB): domain Archaea; phylum Halobacteriota; class Archaeoglobi; order Archaeoglobales; family Archaeoglobaceae; genus WAPX01. The sequence goes on along the minus strand of JALSQI010000037.1, from coordinate 4,908 downwards.
CGTAGTAGTTGCAATAATTGCTGGATTGGTCGCAAAAGAAGTCGTCGTCGAAACGCTGAGCGTGACAACTCCCGACTTGCACTCTGTTTTAACTCCAGCACAAGCTATAGCTTTAATGGTTTTCACTTTACTTTACATGCCGTGCGTCGCTGCAATGGGTGTTATAAAAAGTGAAACGGGAAGTTGGAAGTGGGTAGCTTTCTCCATAGTTTTCAGCTTTTTAGTCGCTTACGCAACATCTCTAATGTTTCTCGAACTGGCAAAAATGGTGATAGCATGAGAAGGATTTTCTTAGCTTATTTCTTGTTATTCTTAGCACTCTCGATTTTAGAATTCTTTAATTCAATTCCCGACTCTTTCGTATTGTTTACGATATCTATTACATTCGCTTATTCGGTTAGAAGGGGATACGTTTACGCTCTTGCAGCTTCTATAATAGCTATAGCTTTTGCGATCCTTTCCACGCTTTCAATTTTTTCGTCACTAATTTCGTATTTTGTTTTTCACTCTGATGTTTCGGTAAAAAGTCAACTTGGTGTCTTCGGATTTACGACTTTGCCACTACTTCGCTTTATTTTGAAACAGAAAAGTTAAACCCCGCTAAGGTCTTTTGAGATTTATGTTTGACATAAGGAAGAGACCTTTCATAGTGTTCTGGGAATTGACGAGAGCTTGTATGTTAGCTTGTAAGCACTGTAGAGCTAAAGCTCAGAAAAATAGGCATCCGAATGAACTCAACACGGAGGAAGCGTTTAACGTTATAGACATGCTTTGCGAGTTTGGAAAACCGTATCCCCTGCTGGTTATAACGGGCGGAGATCCTTTGATGAGAGATGACGTTTTTGAAATAATAGAACAGGCAAGCTCAAAAATGAGAGTTGCTGTTGCGTTTAGTGGAACCCCTCTTGCAACTAAGGATAAGGTGGAAAAACTGAAAGATAGTGGTGCGGCGAGAGTTGCTATAAGCATAGATGGGAGTAAAGAGATCCACGACTCGTTTAGAGGTATAAAGGGAACTTTTGAAACGAGTATGAAAATTATAGATTACGCAAACGAAGTAAACTTACCCGTTCAGATAAATACGACGGTTACTACTTTTAACTTGTACAACTTGCCGGAAATGGTAAAACTTTGCTTGGAAAAGAAAGTCGTGCTCTGGGACGTTTTCTTCGTAGTTCCAACTGGAAGAGCAAAAGCGGAGTTTATGCCAACATCTCAGCAGTTCGAAGACGTTTTATGCTGGCTTTACGACGTCAGCAGGTTTACAGGTTTGAACGTTAAAAGCTCTGCAGCTTGCCACCTCAGAAGAATAGAGTTTATGAGGAGTAGAGGCGTTATGCCAAAAACTGGGGAGCTTTACTCCGAACTGATAAGCAAACTTGATAAAGTAGAAGAAGGAGAAGCAAAAATTGTTTCAGCTAATAGGAGTTTAGCCAGAGATGGTATTGGAAGGATGATGGGAGTAACTGACGGTAGAGGAATGTTTTTCATAAGTCATGTAGGAGAAGTTTATCCAAGTGGCTTTCTCCCAGTAGTTGCGGGAAACGTTAGACAGAACACCTTAGTCGATATTTACGATTCGAAGATTTTCAAAGAGCTTAAAGACCCTGAAAAACTTAAAGGAAAGTGCGGTAAATGTGAATTTAGATATATTTGTGGGGGTAGTAGGGCAAGAGCTTACGCTGTTTACGGCGACTACTTGGCTCAAGAGCCGAGGTGTATATATTCCCCCGGAAAGTTCGAGCTGATAAAGGTATGAAGATGAATGCTGATATTAAAAAAGTAATTCCAGCAATTCCCGGAGTAATAGCTTTTTTCCTCAGCTCTCTTTATCCCGTATTCGACCCTCTGTTTTTAGCTCTACTTTTTGGAATAGTCACTGGTTGGATTTTCAAAGGAGGAGACTTTGAAGAGTACACGGAAAAAATGCTTTCAGTAGTTTTACCGGCTGGAATAGTTTTATACGGCTTTAAAGCAAAAATCCCAGCTTCGAATTTACCGGTAAAAGTAGTAGCATTAACGACATTTTCAGCATTTATGATGGGACTGTTCGTGTATATTTTTTCAAAAATTATTAAAATCGAAGAAGACTTATCTCTACTTCTTGCATGTGGAACTGCTATATGTGGTGCTTCAGCAATAACAATTCTTTCGTCTATAATTAAGCCGAAGAGGGAGAACTTTTCAGCTGCTATTTTAGTTATAACTGTCGTTGGTTTAACAGGAGTAATAGTGTATCCAGCAATACTTCACATTCTAAAACTCAGCTTTAAAGAATACGCCCTACTCTGCGGAGCAACACTACACCAGACGGGATTAGTTGAATCAGCAACTCGACCTTTTGGAGACGTTTTAGCGAGAGAGGCACTTTCAATAAAAAGCATAAGAATAGCTTTGATTTCCGTTATAGCATTAATAGTTTCTCTTTTTTACTCTGAAAAGAGGTTTTACGTTCCTTGGTATATATTCTCATTTCTCGTCGTCTCTATGATTTCGAGCTTTATGGTACCGAGTTCAATAGTCAGAGTAGTTGAACCCCTTTCTACTTTGGCTTTCTCTATAACTCTTTCATGCATAGGACTCTGCGTCTCTATTTCAGAAGTACAAAAAGTTGGCATTAAACCTCTGATCGCTTCTTATGCTGGATGGTTATTTGCTCTAATAATATTTCTGCTCGCGTTGATTTCTACTTTTTGAATATTTTTTAAAAATGAAATTAAAAAATTAAATTTAAATAATTGCAAAAACTTCTCCACCGCTGAGTTCCTCTGCTTCAACTCCGCTAACTATCGGTTTTTTATTTACTATTTCTCCTTTGAAAGAGTACTCCAACTCAGCTACTTCTCCCGGTTTGAGTTGCAACTCCCACAAAAGGGTGTTGTTATCTAATTTAACGTTGTTATCTTTGCCATCGACGATTATTTTCCCCCTACAAACCTCGTAAACTTTTAATTTTTTATTTGCACTCGTAAAGTTATAAACAATTATTTTCGCTATATTTTTATTTACAATTCTTTTAATGTAGAGATTTCCAACTATCTTTGCCACTATCATATCACAGTCAACTTCCTCCTCCTCTAATATTTCACTCAGTTTCTTAGCCAAAAGTGGTAAAACTCTTTTTAAAACATCCTCTTTTTTCTTCTTTTTAACGAGTCTCTCTTTTCTTTCAAGGTACTCTTTTAACTTTCTTCCACACTCTTGCAGAGCTAATCTGACTTCTTCGAATATCTCTGGAACTTGTGCTACCGCCTCCTTAGATTCCGAAGTGTAGGGTATGTTTGTTGAAGCTACGTGAACTAATATAACGGCTTTACCGTGAGGCAACTCATCCCTACTCTGCTGAAGTCCGTAGTTCTTCCACTTCACGCTCTCTACCGCTCTTGTAAGGGCACACCCGCTTTGCTGGTAGAGAAGAGGAATTTTGTTGGCGTACCTCAGCAGGGTTATTCTATCCTCCTGAATCTCTCCCCCATAGGCAATTCCAGCTTCTACGAGAAAAGGATGTCCTGAGTAAACTTTTGGTTTTCTCGTCGTTGCGTAAACGAACTCAGGTTTGAACTCCTCTTGAAGGCTTTTTGCTATGTTTTTATCTCCTATCGGAGAAAGGCAGTCAGTTGGGGGAGGAAGAAAATCCGTTTGCATGAAAGCTTCGAGAAGTGATACTGCTTCTTCTCTGCTCAAACTACTTGGTTTTGTATCAGGCTTAAGTCCAGCTTTCTCTATGACGCTTAAGGCAGTTTTTTCACCAACTCTAACGAACTCTTGTTTTAAAAAACTCTTCAAATCTTTTGCTTTCGTAGTTTTCAACATGCTCATTAACTGGCCCAGCTCTATCCCGTGAGGGTGGGGTTTTACTTCTTTTGGAATTGGTGGTAGCTCCTCGCTAACTCTTGGAAATTCGTGAATGGTTCCATCCGGTTCTACAAACGTTATCTTGGCGTGTGGATTAACTACTGACGTCTCTCTTAGGTACTCGTAAACGCTTTGCTTCCTTTCTCTAACATAGTTTCCAGCTAATTCAAGTTCAATTCTCGTACCTCTTGAGAGATACCAGTCTATTTCTTCCCTACTGACTATTTCAGGCTCGTTTTTTCTCGTATTTATGTACAGCTCAAACTTTACGGCTTTTTTTTCTGGCGATATTCTCGATATTATTTTTGCGGGCTTTCCGCTCGTCAACTGGGAATAAAGAACTGCAGCGGATATGCCTATCCCCTGCTGCCCTCTACTCTGCCTTATAGCGTGAAATCTCGAACCGTATAACAGTTTACCAAAAACTTTTGGTATTTGCTCTTCAACTATTCCCGGACCGTTATCTTCTACTGTAACGCGGTAAAATCTGGAATCTATCTTATCGATTTTTACAAAAATGTCAGGTAGAATTCCCGCTTCTTCGCAGGCATCTAAGCTGTTATCAACGCCTTCTCTTACACAAGTTATTATCGCTTTTGAAGGGTTGGAATACCCAAGTATGTGCTTGTTCTTTTCAAAGAACTCCGCTATGCTTATTTCTTTTTGTTTTTTTGCAAACTCTTCAGCGTCAATCATAGTCTTAATAACTTCTTAAATACTCTTATCTTTATTAATACTCTTATATCTCTGCACCAACTACGGTTTGAGTCCTCGTAACCCCCTCTATACCCCTTATTTCATCAACTGTGCTGTTTAACTCTGAAAGGCTGTTTGCCTGTATTATTACAACAAAGTCGAACTCGCCAAAGACGTGATATATTTCTCTAACGTTTTTCATGTCCTTTATAGACATGTACACGTCTTTTTCTCTGCCGGGAGAAACGTTTACCATTGTTACCCCAATTACCATGAACAGTCTTTTGCTGAGATAATATAAATCCCTTATGCCTTTTTGTTATGTATTCAAGCTTTCAATCCCATTTTGGTCTGATT
>JALSQI010000036.1 GCA_026985525.1 Archaeoglobaceae archaeon | reverse complement strand
CGTGAACTTCAGGGTATTTTGCTATCCTCTTCGCAATATCGTCGTAGTTTTTCTCTCTCGTTAAAGTTACTCTCACGTCTATAACCGCGTAAACTGGCTCTTCTCCAGCTCTTTCCCAGTTGATTAGAGTCTTGTATTTAAGTATCACTCCATTTTTTTCAGCTTTTTTGACTATCTCTCTTACTTCGTTTTCACTAATTCCAAGCATTTCAGCTATTTCATCGTATCCCAACCTTGCATCGTTTTCAAGCAATTTTAGAACTTCTAAAGCTTTTTTATCCATGAGATAACAACGATATAAACTGTTTATAATTTTTTGTTTTGTATTCTACTGTTAATCCACGATCAGTCAAAGTGTAGTGTCTCGGAATTATAAATTTATAAATTAGCAATAGAATGAGAGTTATGAGTTTATGGCAGATAGACTGGAAGAAAATTGTTCATGAAAAAGAAGACTGACAGCCACACATTGTTACAAGAATAAATCATCCACAAGCATTTTGAGGTGTGAAATTGTTTCGGGATACTGTTTCGGGATACCACACCACGATTAATTAACGATTAAAGGATTAAAGTTTTTAAAGTTTTAAAATTGCTAAAGAATCATGCTGAGAAACTGCCTCGTTCTCGGATGTTTTGGTGAAGTGAATATTTCTTCGGGTTTACCTTCCTCTACTATAACTCCTCCGTCCATGAAAATAACCCTATCACCCACTTCCCTCGCAAACCCCATTTCGTGAGTTACGACTATCATAGTCATACCTTCTCTCGCAAGCTCTTCCATTACGTTCAGAACTTCTTTAACTCTTTCGGGATCTAAAGCAGAAGTAACTTCGTCAAAAAGCATTAACTCTGGATTCATTGCTAAGGCTCTTGCTATCGCAACTCTTTGCTGCTGACCTCCACTCAACTGGTGTGGATAGTAACTTGCAAACTCCTCTTCAAGTCCAACTTTTTTTAAGTACTTTATCGCTATTTTTTCTGCTTCCTCTTTTGGTATCTTCTTTACTATTCTGAGTGGAAGAGTTATGTTTTCTAAAGCAGTAAGGTGTGAAAATAGGTTAAACTGTTGAAAAACTATGCCAATTCTTTGCCTAATTTTGTTCAAGTCAACGCCTTTTGCTGTTAAGTCAATTCCGTCGAGTATTATTTTTCCTTCGGTTGGCGGTTCTAACATGTTTATGCATTTGAGCAGAGTTGATTTACCTCCACCTGATGGGCCTATTATGACCACTACCTCTCCTTTCTCAACTTCCATGTTTACTCCCCTAAGCACGTATAAATCCCCAAATCTCTTGTGCAGGTTTACTATTTTAAGGAGACTCATGACCACCTATCCTCCTCTGGAAGTGATCGACTAATTTACTTAAAGGTAGCGTCATCATTAAGTAGAACATTGCAACTCCAAGCAAAGGTGTCCAAGCGTTGAAAGTTACGGCGTATATTTGCATTCCAGTTCTCGTAAGTTCTGCTATTGCTATTACTGACAGCAGAGAAGAATCTTTTATTAGGGCTATGAACTCATTACCCAATGCTGGCAGTATGTTTCTGAAAGCCTGAGGTAATACGACGTACCTCATAGCTTGAAAGTAAGTCATTCCAAGGGATCTCGCAGCATCCATCTGACCTTTTGGTACGCTCTGAATACCAGCCCTTATTATTTCCGCTATGTAAGCACCACTGTTGATGCTTAAAGCGAGAACTCCTGCGACTTCTGGAGGTAAGTTTATTCCAGCAGCGGGTAAGCCATAGTAAACGATCATGATTTGGACTAATAGCGGTGTACCCCTTATCAGCTCAACGTAAGCCGTTGCAATCTTTGGGAGTATGAGATTCTTAACTATTCTGCAAACTCCAAAAATAGTCCCAATTATAAGACCAAAAATTATAGAAAGAGAAGAAAACTTTAAAGTTACAATCGCACCTCTTGCTAAGTCCGGCAAAATTTTAATAAAAAGATTGAAATCGAACTGTCCAATTCCTGCCATGCTCTCACTTCTCAAGGCTTAGCGTGCAGTAGTAGGGTTATGTTAGGCTTTGTACCAAACCACTTTTCGTATATCTTTGAATAAGTGCCATCCATTATAGTCTTGTTTAGTGCCTCGTTTATCGCTTTGAGTAAAGCTGGATTGTCCTTAGCTACTGCAATTCCGTATAGTTCGTGCGTAAGTCTTTCATTTATTACTTTGTAGTCCTCAGGACACTTCTTTGCCATCCACATTGCAACACCGTTGTCTATTATTACGGCGTCAAGTCTGCCGTTCTTCAAGTCTAAAAGTGCATCCGGAGTGGTTTGGTACTTCTTTAGAGTAAACTTTATTCCCTCTTTTAACAGTTTTTCGGCAAAGAACTCACCAGTTGTGCCAAGCTGAACACCAACTACTTTTCCTTCCAAGTCCTTTACTCCGTGAATTCTGTTATCGTTTGCTCTAACTACTATAACCTGAGAAGCTACGAAGTAAGGTCTGCTGAAGTAAACAGTTTTAGCTCTTTCCGGAGTTATTGTCATCGCACTGCATATGCAGTCGTACTTGTGAGCGATTAATCCGGGTATTATTCCAGTCCAAGCAATGTTGACGAATTTTGGCTTTAACCCCATCTCCTTTGCAACAGCTTTCATTAAGTCAACGTCAAATCCCTGGAATTTGTGGTTAGTATCGTTTATGAATTCAAAAGGTGGGTATGTAGCGTCCATACCAATGGTTAGATTTCCGGGATGTACGAGTTTCATCTGTTGGTTTTGCTTAACGTTCTGAACGTTCTGAGCTTTTTGCGTATTCTGGGCACAACCCGCTAAAGCAACGGCTATTAATGCTATAACTATGAGCATCCAAGTTTTTGCGCTAACCTTTGCCCCGATTTTCGCCCTCATTTGCACATCCCCGAAACGGGAATCAAAGTCGATTATTTTATTTTTTCTATACACTCTTCCAAATTTGAGTTTAAAAAAGGCAAATAGAGTGCTATTAGTTATCAAGTGGCTTGGATTTGGCTTGACGCCTCGTTAAACCTAAAACCTAACTGAAAGTATGCTATATAGAATTCCCCAAGCGACCAGTAATTTTGTGTTTACTTTTGGGATATTGATTTTCATGTGATACCTAAAATTTATGAATTTGCGTAACTGTTCGAAATACCCAATAATCTCTCCATTAGATACTATTTGATATTTACAAGGAAAGAAGTAGGAACGTATCAAATGTCTAACAAGACTTACTTCCTCAATTTTTGTTATGACTTCGTCATTCACTTTAATTAACCATTTGTCAATCACGATCTTAGTTAATTTTCTTTCCCATACACTCGTCTGACTTATAATACCAAGCGATTTCCCCGATGACTCTACAACTTCGAAACTCAATCCAACTGGCATCCGCAAATCAATTACTTCTTTAAGAGATTTTTGTAACGGTTTTATCGTCAAAATTTCTCTTTTAATATACTTTGACGGATAGACGTGAATGCACTTCCCCAGTTTTGACATCCCCTCTCGTTCCGCATATAGCAACAAGTTCCCTTCCAAATCGTAAACTCTCGCACCGCCAGCAATTTTTTCAAATATTAGTTCCTCCAAGTTAAATGGATCTGAAGACACAAATCCTAATTACTAAAAGAATATTTAAATTTTTTGTATAGAGCTGGTTAGAGAGCTTTATGCGTTGTATAACTACTGGGGATGTTAACTTGACATACCTAACTTGACATACCCTCTGAAGTAAGTCCCGACTAAAAATACTAAAAGTTTTTTAACCAAGTTTACAGCTCAAAAACCATGTTCCCATCAATTTACTCACCAGAAGATGTAGAGGAAGAAATATTCCGCTTCTGGCACGATAACAGCATCTACGAAAAAGTAAAAAAGAAGGGAGATAGAGATTTCTTTTTCGTTGATGGGCCACCTTATACTACTGGAGAAATACATCTCGGAACGGCTTGGAACAAAGTTCTGAAAGACGTCGTACTTAGGTACAAGAGAATGTGCGGTTTTAGAGTTAGAGACACGCCCGGATGGGACATGCACGGTTTACCAATAGAAGTTAAAGTAGAAAAAGAACTGGGATTTAAGACGAAAAGAGAAATAGAAAGTTACGGAGTAGATAAATTCGTCAAAAAGTGTATGGAATTCGCTTTAAAAAACAAGGAAAAAATGACTGAGCAGTTCGTAAAATTAGCTGTCTGGATGGACTGGAACAATCCGTACATGACGATTAAAGCTGACTACATAAACGCTGCTTGGTGGACTGTAAAGAGAGCTCACGAAAGAGGTTTGTTAGAGAAAAAACTGAGAGTTGTTAATTGGTGTCCGAGGTGTGAAACAGCTTTAGCTGAGGCAGAAGTTGAGTACAGAGAAAAAGAAGATCCCTCCATTTACGTTAAGTTTCCTTTAAAAGATGAAAACTCGTACATAGTTATATGGACGACGACTCCGTGGACTTTGCCTGCAAACATGGCTGTGGCTGTTCACCCAGATTACACGTACGTTAAAGCTAAGGTGAAAAAAGACGGCGAGGTTGAGGAGATAATAGTTGCTAAGGACTTACTCGAAAAAGTTGCTGAAAAAGGCAAGTTGAAAATCTTAGAAGTGGTGAAAGAATTTAAAGGTAGAGAAATTGAAGGATTAGAGTACGAACATCCCTTAAAAGAAGAAGTTCCACTTCAAAATAGAAAGCACTTCGTTTGCCTTGCAAACTTCGTTGAACTGGAAAACACGGGATGTGTACACATAGCTCCCGGACACGGTGTTGACGACTTCTACTTGGGACAGGAATACGGTTTGGAAGTTTTCAACCCCGTTAACGACAGCGGCGTTTATACTGAAGAAGCTGGAAAGTACGCTGGAATGAATGTTAGAGATGCAAATTCGTTAATAATAGAAGATTTAAAGAAAAAAGGATTACTTCTATGTGAAGAAAAAATAGTTCACAGATATGGACATTGCTGGAGGTGTAAAAGCCCTATAATCTACAGAGCTACCGAACAGTGGTTCATAACTATCTCCAAAGTTAAGGAAAAGATGGTTGAAGAGATCGACAAAGTCTGGTGGATTCCAGAGTGGGCTGGAATGTCGAGATTTAAAGACTGGGTAAGCAATGCGAGGGACTGGTGTATAAGCAGGCAGAGGTACTGGGGAATACCTATCCCCGTTTGGATTTGCGAGAAGTGTGGTAGAATTAAAGTAGTTGGTAGCATAGATGAGCTCGGAATAGAAGTTAGAGAGGATCTCGACGTTCATAGGCCAAGAGTTGACGAAATAACTTTCGAGTGCGAGTGCGGGGGCGTAATGAAAAGGGTGCCAGACGTTTTTGACGTATGGTTTGACAGCGGAGTTGCGAGCTGGGCGACTTTGAAATATCCGAGAGTTAAAGATGAATTCGAAAAACTCTGGCCAGCAGATTTCATAACGGAGGGGCATGACCAGACGAGAGGGTGGTTCTATTCTCAGCTTGGAGCCAGCATAATAGCATTCGATAGAGCGCCTTACAAAACTGTACTTATGCACGGTTTTGCACTCGACAAACACGGAAGAAAAATGAGTAAAAGTCTTGGGAACATTGTTAAGCCAGAAGAAGTTGTGAAAAAAGTAGGAATTGACGCATTCAGGATTTACGTCCTCAGCTCCGCACCTTGGGAAGACCTGAAGTTTTCAATGGAAGAAGCTGAAATGTACAAAAAATACCTGAACATAGTGTGGAACGCTGTTAGATTTGCGTACATGTACATGACTCTCGATAAAGAAGACTTCATTAAGTGTAGCGATATTAGCTTCAAAATAGAAGATAAGTGGATACTTTCAAGATTAGAAAACTTCTGTAAAGTTGCAAGAGATGCTCTTGAAACGTACAACGTTCACAAAACTGTAAAAGCCTTTATTGACTTCTTCGTTGAAGACTTTAGCAGGTGGTACGTTCAGCTGATCAGGAGTAGAGTTTGGGAGGAAAAAGCATCGCCATCAAAAATGGCTGCATATGCAACGATTTTGAAAGTTATAGACAAATCTATAAGAGCTATTTCTCCTTACATCCCCATAATCTCTGAGTGGATATACCAAAACTTCGTTAAAGAGTTTTCTGAAGTGAGAGAAAAGCTATACGGCGAAAGCGTTAAAGAATCCGTTTTTATGGAAAGTTATCCAGAAATCGAAGAAGAGATGATAGATGCAGAACTCGAAGAAGCTATGAGAATAGCAATGGAAGTGTTTGAAGCCGCGAGTAACGCGAGACAAAAAGCTAAGAGAAAGCTCAGGTGGCCTCTAAAGCTTTTAGTCGTTGAAGGCGATGAAAAAGTGAAAAAAGCGGTTGAAATGCTCGAAGAAATACTGAAGACGCAGTGTAACGTTAAAGAAATTAAGTATGTGGAAAAATTTGAAAAGAAGTTGAAAGCACAGGTAAACTACAGAGAAGCTGGGCCTTTGTTAAAGGAGAAGATAAAAGATTTTGCAAACTTCGTAAGTGAAATGAGCGAAAAAGAGATAGAAAAAGCTGTAAAAACAGGTGAAATAGATTTTAACGGAGAAAAACTGCCTTCTAATTTGCTGAACGTGATTTACGAGTTGCCAGAAGGTTACACTGATGCAGAATTTAGCTCAGGGAGAGTTTACCTCTACACAGAAATGGACGAAGATTTGTGGAGAGAGTGTTTGGCGAGAGAAATCGTTAGAAGAGTTCAGGAGATGAGGAAAATGCTCGATTTGAACGTTGAAGAGTTCATAGACGTTGCTATGAGCTGTAAAGAGGATATTGTGAAAGGGTGGGTGGATTACATAGCGAGAGAAGTCAGAGCGAGAAACTTGGAGTTCGAACATGAATTTGAAGAGGAAGAGGACTGGTTTGTTAAAGAGTGGGATATAGAAGGTGAGAAGATAAAAATAGGGATTAGGAGATGCTCCTGAACGATTGGCTTTTTTACTTTTATTTTCCAATTTTAAACGAGTTCAACTTCGACATTTCAGAGGATGCCGAAAGTGCGAGAGTGTTACAAGAAGTAGCAAAGTTGGAGAAGGCAGAAAAATTGAAAACTGACGAAAAAGCAGTTGTTTTGGGAAACTCTCCAGACAAGCGTTTTGAAGTTCTGGAAGGATTCCACGTAATTACGGCTGGTAAAACTGTTTTGAATTACGACGGTAGAATCGACGTTCACGTAACGGATCTCGACGAAGGTTTTAAAGCTTTGTGCGATGCTGCTGATAGGGCAAAAGTAGTCGTAGTTCATGCTCATGGAGATAACTTAGAACTAATCAAAGAGTACGTTCCAAGCTTGGGAAAAGTGGTGGGGACTACTCAATACTTACCGTTTGACAAAATATACAATTTTGGCGGATTTACGGATGGGGATAGAGCTGCAATAATTGCTAAGGCTTTTTTCGAAGACGTTAAGCTCGTTAACTTTAGGTTTGACGTTGCGGAAAGCGAATTGAAGTTGAAAAAGCTCAGGTGGGCGAGGAGAATTCTCGAATTTGAAGGGCTTTTGTAAATTGGATTTATTGAGAAGATTATTACGAAGATCACGGAGATTACTGCAAAACAGCCATTTTTCAGAGTCATTTTTAAGCATCTTATATTTAAATAAATTAAATTAATATAAAAAATAAAATATTAACTTTGTTCAATTATAGATGAACAAATCTTTAGCAGTTCTTTTTCGTTCATTGGGGCGTTTACTATAACTGTTAAGTTACCTTTTTTGAAATAAGCTACATTTCTGCCGTTTTCTGTCCACACGTGGATAGTTACGTTGTCTATTCTTACTTCCTTAGAGCTTAATGAATACGGTGTAGGCAGGGTTGTCTCTTTTATTAGCATTTCTTTCGATCCATTCGTGTATTCGAGTAAAACGTTGTAACCGTAAACGCAAATGCTACTTATTTCGTATCCGTTTGTGTACGATGGAACCAATATTTTAAACTTCGCGTACTTCTGTGCCTTTTTCACGTCTTTAAACCTATATATTTTCAAACTCTCTATTACTCTGTAAACTTTCGCACCCTTAGGTGGTGTGAAGTTGAAAAGACTGCTGTTAACGCTAACGTTGTAGCTAACGTTTTCGAATACTATGTTGTACTCAATGTTGTTAAGTTTAAAGTAAATGCCTTTGAGTTTGTAATTCGGAGTTACGTAAGCGTATCCGTAAACGTTGACGTTCGTTGCGTTTGGTGTTAGCTTTATAACGTAGCAATTAACGCCATCAAAAGTTTTGTTTCCAACGTAACTGACATTAAAGACCGTGAGCATTCCGTCTATAAATCTAACGTAATCTGGAGGGTGAGAGGGAGTTTCTTTCTCAACTTTTACAGTATTTTTATCTTTGTCGTAAATCCAAGTATAAGTTCCGTTCGATATTAAGTACGCATTGTAAGTTGAATCGTACATCCAAATTTTATCTGGTTTTTTTACTATAAACTTCAAACTGTCGTTGTAAGTTTTTCCGCTCGCATTCATTTCCAAGTATTCCCACCCTTCAACGCTTTCTGTTGAGTTGTATAGTTCTTTCACTTTCTTAGCTATTTCAACTCCCATTTTATTAGCCTTATTTTCTGAAACGCTTTTGCTCGAACAACCGAGCAATAAAACCGATAGAACTAACAAGATTAAGAGTTTTTTCATTCTTTCACCTCTTTTTTTAATTTTTCAACAACTTTTTCAAAGTTAAGCTTTTCCTGCACTCCAGTTTTTAAATCTTTTAAGCTGTAAATTCCCGATTCTACTTCTCTTTTTCCAACTATTAAAGCGAAGTCGTAATCTTTGAAGTGAGAAAGTTGCTTCTTCAAACTTCTGCCCATTACGTCCATTACTATTTCTGCTTTTACCTCTCTCCTAAGATTTTCAGCAACTCTTAATGCTAATTCGTAATCTCCGGCATTTACTACTGCTATTTTCAACTTTCTCTCCGGCTCAATTTTACATACTTCCATTACTCTATCGAAACCTATCGCAAATCCAGTTGAAGGCGTATCTTCTCCACCAAAAACGTGAGCTAATCTGTAACTGCCACCACCACAAACTTGTTTTTGAGCCCCAAGCCCCTCAGCGTAAGCTTCGAACACTATACCAGTGTAGTAGTCCAATCCTCTAACTATACTTAGGTCTATGCTGTATTCAACCTCGTAAGCATCGCACAAACTACAAACTTTTGTAATCCTCTCTTTAACATCTTTTTTCAAATCTAATCTTTCTATTACATCGCTTTTGCCTTTAACTTTCACTATTTCTTTGATTTTTTCGTAAAGCTCTCCTAAGTTTAGTTCGTTCATGTACTCTTCGAGTTCGTCCATCTCTCCCTTGTCTATCAGCCTCATTATCTTAGAAGATTTTTCTTCGTTCAAATCTTTTAACAACTCTCTCAGAACTCCGACATGCCCAATTCTCAGCTCAAAATCCAATCCCAATCTTTCGAGAATCCTGTAAGCAATAGCTATAACTTCAGCTTCGCTTTCAGGCCTATCTGAGCCTATTAATTCCACACCAAATTGCCAGAACTCTCTATATCTGCCTCTTTGAGGTCTTTCGTATCTAAAGCAGTTTGCAAAGTAGTAAAACCTAAGAGGTCTGGGCATAACTTTACACTCGTTAACGAACAACCTCATTACTGGAGCTGTTAGTTCTGGTCTCAAAGCTAAGTCCCTTCCCCCCTTATCTTTAAATGCGTATATTTCTTCTAAGATACCCTCTCCAGACTTTAAAGTGAAAAGCTCTAAGTGTTCGAAAGTAGGTGTACAAACTTCTCTATATCCGTAACTTTCTACTATTTCTCTCATTAATCTCTCCACAGCCCTTCGTTTTTCCATTTCATCTGGCAGAAAATCTCTCGTTCCTCTCGGTCTCTCTATCTTTACTGACGACATTGCTTGCAGTTTTTTACGTAGAAGTATTAAATGTATCGAAAACGTTTAAAACACCTTCCCCATTCGCTGTCCATGAATTATTTCGCTTCTGCTATATGGGAGTTCGTAAAAAAATACTATATAGACTCAATAGTTTATAAAACGGGGTACAACCCAGTTAATTCCGCTACTTGGATAATTCTGCTTATAATAGCGTGCATAGCAGTTTACAAAACCCTCGTTAAGTACGGCGTTAAGTTTGACGAGTACTTCGTAGCCGGAAACATCCCATACGTAGTGTTTGGTTCATCCATAAGAGTTGTTGAAGATGCCGGTTTTATCAGTCCGCCTTTATGCTACATGTTCATGTCACCTTTTATTTACATGGTAGTTTTTGCTATAGCTTTTCCAACTTTTATTTTATCTTTGAAGTACAGAAGAGAAAATTACTGGATACACTACGGCGCTTTTGGAGCTTTACTCTCAACTGTAACTCTCACATTTCTGTTCACACATTTAAAAGTCGTTAACTGGTGGGTTTTGCCTTCAGCTTTTCTCTTAGCGCTATCCTTTTTAGCAATATACTGCTTAATAACTTCGAAGTTTTACAGCAAGATGTACAATAAGCTTAGTTGTGCTGTCTTTTTCTCTCAAATGCTCGATGGAAGTGCTACTTTTATCGGTATAACGTTCTTAGGTTACTGGGAAATGCACGTAATTCCAAGAATCTTAATAAGTCATTTCGGTGGCTGGATAATGCTACCTCTCAAAATCGTAGTCTTCTCAATAATTCTTTACGTACTTGATTCGTCAGAAGAGAATGAAGAGCTTATAAACTTCGTAAAGTTCGTGTTGATAGTCTTGGGATTAGCCCCTGGGCTTAGAGATGCTCTTAGAATGACCTTCTGCGTTTAACCAAAAATTTCTTATATTCTCTCGCAGAGTACTTGCGAAAGCCCCGTGGGGTAGTGGTCAATCCTGCGGGACTCTGGATCCCGCGACCCCGGTTCGAATCCGGGCGGGGCTATTTTTAAACTGGTGCAATTATGGTGAAGTTATGAATTACATTCAAGTCGAAGTAACGAGGAACTGTAGCGAGAAGTGCCTTGTCTGCCCTCACAGAAAATGGAAGATGACAGGGGAAATGGATCTGAATTTATTTTTAAAAGTGTCTAATCTTTTTCCAAATTACGACGTCGTTTACTTACAGGGTTGGGGAGAACCACTTCAGCACAGTAAGATTGTTGAAATGCTCGAAATTGCAAAAAAGAAATCGAAGAAAATTTTGCTGGAGTTAACTCTCACGATGAATTGAGAAGTGTTAACTTCGATGTTGCTATGGAAGGAGTTAAAGCTATTTCGGAAGTAAAAGATAGCACTAATTCGAAAATAAGAATTGGAGTCAGTTAC
>JALSQI010000035.1 GCA_026985525.1 Archaeoglobaceae archaeon | reverse complement strand
TAGCTCAACCTTATCCAAGTATCATACGATTTTCCAAAAGCCTTTCCGGGCGTTGCAGCCACGAACTTTTCTTTCAAAAACTCTTCGCAAAACTCCATTGAATCTTTTTCAACGTTCACGAACATATAAAAAGCACCTCTTGGCGGAGCAAATTCTAAGCCTATCTCTTTTATTCTATTCACCATTAAGTCTCTTCTCTCTTTAAACTCTTTAACCATCTCCTCCACGCACTTTTGGTCTCCTTTTATCGCTTCAACTCCTGCGTATTGAACGAAAGAAGTTGGGTGACTTACGCTGTGTGATTGCAATCTTACCATGTACTTTACTATGTCTTCCCTCGCTATTGCGTACCCCAATCTCCATCCCGTCATTGCGTAGGTTTTAGAAAAGCCGTTTACTACAATAGTTCTTTCCAACATTCCATCCAGTTCAGCTATACTCCTAAACTTTCCTTCGAAAACTATTCTGTCGTATATCTCGTCTGACAGCACTAAGATGTCTTCGTCAATAGCTATGTCTCTCACCTTTTTCAGAAATTCTTCAGGATAAATAGTTCCAAGCGGGTTGCTTGGAGAGTTTATTACTATTAACTTCGTCTTGTTAGTTACGTACTCCTCTATTGGTGCGTCATCAAAACCTTCGGAATGAGGAACCCAAACTACTTTACCTCCAGCAACCCTGATGCACGGCTCATAGCTTACCCAAGACGGATCGAGTAATATCACTTCGTCTCCACTATCTACAACAGTCATTATGGCTTCGAATATTGCATACTTAGCTCCGGGAGTAACTATGACGTTTTCTGCACTTATATCGAGCTTTTTGTATAACTCGACTATCGCATCTATTAGCTCTGGTATGCCTTTTGCAGGAGTGTAAAAAGTTTTACCTTCTCTCATCGCTTTTTCAGCCGCTCTAATTATGTGTTCTGGAGTTTTAAAGTCCGGTTCTCCTACTCCCATGTTTATTACTGGTTTCCCCTTAGCCGCAAGCTCTTTTGCTTTTGCAGATATAGCGAGTGTCGCTGAAGGTTGAATGCTTTTCACTTTCTCGCTTATCGTTTTTATCGTTTTTATCACCTCTTTTATTACTTCTCCTCCTTAAACTCTCTAAGCCTTCTCACAAGCTTTACAGCTGCTTCAACTGCTCTCTTTGCGTAATCTATTCTTTGATGTGCCGCTAATCTTCCCATTCCTGGACCGCTTATTCCCAAAGTTACCGGTTTTTCGTACTCTAAGCTTAAATCCATTATTTTCCTTGCAGCGTGCTGAGCGACGATTTCGTCATGCTCTGTTTCACCTTCTATAACGCATCCTATAGCTACAACTGCATCGACATCTGTTTTAAGCATCTCTTTTATTGCTATAGGTGCGTCGAAAACGCCGGGAACTCTTATAACTCTAACGACTTCTGCACCGAGAAATTCTGCGTGCTCTTTCGCAACTATTTCCATTGCGTGAGTTATGTCTCTGTTAAATTCTGATACGACTAATCCGAGCTTTATCTTTTCTTGCATAGCTGGCGTTTTTCGACTGCTATAATAACTTTTGTCATATCTTCATTTTGTAATTGTTTTTCGTTATCTATTGAAAAAATTTAGCTTAGATAACATTTATCTGCAGAATTTTCTTTGTTCTCGCAATATTACTAAAAACTTCCGAAAAGTTTAAATAACCATTATCATTACTATCATTGGTGATGAACATGATGGAATTGGTTTATATTCCGTGTTTGAGAGAGAAGAGGGGAAAGTACAGCTATCCTTGTATTAACTCTCTCTGTCCTTACAATAGATTCCCAGCAGAGTGCCAAGTTTACATGAATGGAGAAGAAAGAGAATTGTTCGAGGAGCTTATAACTCTAAGAAGTTTACAAACGAGAACTTAAATTGATCCTATTTTTGCTGCTAACCTCGACAGAACGTCCTTCCTCCTCGCAGGTACGAACTTTATCGAGCCAACTACCAAATGGCCACCACCCTCTACACCGCCGTCCGGTATTTCCTTCTGCAATTCTTTAACGAATCTCGGTATATCTAATTCAACACCTTCGCTTCTTATAACTGCAAAATCGGGGCCGTAGCCAATAGTAACTATTTTTTTGTACTCTTCTTTTAACCTGTCGTGAACTTCTCCCGTTAACTTTCCGGGTGGAGGAAAAGTAAACTTCTTTGCATAGTTTTCAACGTCAAACGCGGCTAAGGCAACTCCGTTGGGTAACTTTTGAACTTTTACTCCACTCATCGCGGTTTTGAGTTGAGATTCAATAGCCTCTCTTGCGTACTTGTAAAGCATCTCTACGAGTTTTTTCTGCCTATCTTTTCTGCCAAAACCAAGAATTTCGTGTATTATTCCGCTCGCTGACCTATACCTTAGATAAAATCCTTCGAATTCTAAAGCCAGTCCGGTTTTGTAAAGCTCTTCTTTGCTAACTCCAGTTAACTCAGCGTATTTTAGTACTTCTCCTTCGCTTCTATCGCCAATTACCGAAACTCCGGCGAGGAATTCTAAGCCACTTACATCTGGGTTTACCATTCTCGCTATTTCGACGCACAAAACTCCTGCTGTGTAATTGCTATCTCCCCCTACTTTATATGGGTTTACGTGGTATAGCAAGTATTCGTCAACCTCCTCATCCGGAAAGTGGTGGTCAATTGTGATTACATCCGCTCCAAAAGCGAGGAACTGTCTTATTGCAGGAACGTCCTCATACCCTGAACCGTTGTCAGCTAAAACTACTAAGGGTATCTTATCTCCATGCCTTTCCATATCTTCTAAAGCCTCATCTAAGTCCTTAACAACGTCTTCAAGCTCGTAAAATGGGGCTCTCGAAACTTTTCTCTTTACTAAGTAGTATTTCGCTTCGGGGTCTGGATGGACTTTTTCGACTAAATCTGTTAAAGCGACTTCGAGGGCTACGCCACTACAAACACCATCTGCATCCCAGTGGTGTCTTATTATTACCGGTCTTGACTCGAAAATAGCTTTTCTCAACTCCTTTGCAACTTTTAGCATTTCTTCTTTTAGCTTTTCGAGAACTTCGCTTTCTATTAAAAAACCTCTGAAAACAGGTTCGCTTTTTCTTTCGAGTTCTCTTTCTATTAACTTGTGTACTTCGTAAGCCTCCTCTCCAAGCAACCTTTCCATCTCAAGAACTTCTAACTGAGGTTTAAAATCTCTCTTTTTAACTATGCCTACTACTTTTACTACGTCGTCTATTTTTATTTCCGGATAAGCTCTATCTCCTCCCTCAAAAGCTGCAGCGTTTACCGCTCCGCTCTCGTCAACGATCGTAAATACCGTTGGTCCAGCCGTTTGCTTTATGTGAGTAACTTTTCCTCTAACTTCTACCAGTTTTCCAGCGAACTTTTCGAGTTCAGAAATCTTTACTTTTGGTACGTCCTTAGAAACTTCTATTACGGCGTAATCCTTCATCGGGCTTAAAACGAGGTCTATTTCTCCAGTTGGTCTTATGCCCGAAATCTTAACTAAAACATCTTCGTCTTCACTTAACTTAACGTTTCCAAGGTTTTTTCTGTGAATTAATCCTCTAAGTCTTTTATTTAAGTTTACAAAAACGCCTATGTCTGTAATGCCAGAAACTTTACCAACGTAAACCCTGTTTAACTTTAAATCTTCTATTCCACAACTGTTTTTAAGCTGATAAGCGTGAGGTTTTTTTCTGCACTTAGGGCATAAATCTGAATTTCCGGAGATTTTCGCTCCACAAATCTTGCAAAAACTGGCTTTTCCACTTCCGTTGCATTCGGGACAGACGACGACTTTCTTAACCTTACCTTTTCCTCTACAAACGCCGCAAATACCTTTTGCAAACAAAGCTATTTGTTCGTCACTCAACTCTGACGTAAGCTTTGGGTCAAAGCTCTTAGCTTTTCCACTCCCTTTACAATTAGGACAAGTTTCTTCCACTTCGATGTATCCTTTGCCGTCGCATTTTTCACACTTCATTGCTTTTTGTGGCAATGAGCGAGAATATAACGGTAACGAACTAAACGACTCCAGATATTATCACAACTAACTTGCTCCAGAAAAAGTACGGGCCCGTTTCGACGTATTTTATCTCCTTCAATCCAGCGTTTTTGAACCACTCAACACACTCATCTGTTGTAGGAAATAGCATTATTGACTCGGCAAACTTTCTGGCTATGTAGCCGTCCGGTTTTCTCGGTGCGAGTATTACAACTCTACCCCCCGGTTTAGTTACTCTCGCCATTTCTTCAATTCCTCTCTGAGGGTTAGGCCAGTATTCGATGCTTCCTGCAGAAATAGATGCGTCGAAGCTTGCATCTCTGAAAGGAAGGTTTTCCGCATCCCCCCTCAAAAAGTTTGCTTTTGGAAACCTTTTGATAGCTTTGATCATCTGCTCCGGAGTTAAATCAACAGCCGTAACGTTCTCTTCTCCGACTCTTCTAACGATTTCAGCCGTCGTAAATCCAGTTCCACATCCAATCTCTACTACTTTACTGTCTTTTTTTAAATCTGCAAAATCTACAACTGTTTTTCTCATCTCGTCAGAATAGAAAAACGGGTTTACAAAATCGTAAATTTTCGAAAAGTACTTGTAAAAATAACGGGCTCTCTTTTTATCTTTTAAAAATTCCATGTTATCCCTTTACTCTTCACTCTCTTCTTTCTTGAAGAATTCTTCTAAGGGTATTTTGCCGTGAGTTACAACTTTAACGTTTATCTGGACTATATCTCTGCTTATCACCCTCCCCCTAACGTGCTTTCTTTTCCTCATACCTTTTTCTTTTGGATTAAAACCTACTCCCCCTGAGAGAAGTATTTTCTTCCTACCACTGCCCGGTATGTCTGGTCTCATTGGAAAACCGTCTCTGTCACTACCGCCAGTAATTTTTAACTCATAATCAGGAGGTAACTCTACGAGAGTTCCGTTTATTACGTCTCCTATCTGCTTTCCTATTAGCTTGTTCGCGTTCGCACCACTGACGACAGTTTGGTAAGCTTTTCCCGTTTTTGGATCGGATATAACGACTTTGAACTCCACTTACACCACCTCTTACGGGAGAGAGTCCTGGGGTTTATAAATCTGATGTCCGCTAAAATATGATTCAAAATGAAATAGAGAAAATAGAAAGGTTAGACACATCCAGTTGGCTTCGGTAAACCAGCAATTCTACAAGCGTCCTTAGCTGGACCCTGTGGGAAGAGCTGGTATATGTATTCCAGAGTTCCCTTCTCTTTTCCAAGCGTCTTTTTCATGTGTTTTACAAGCATTCTTACAGGCGGAGCAACACCGTATTTGAGGAAGTACTCTCTTAAATACCTTATAAGAACCCAGTGATCCTCCGTCAACTCAATTGGTTGCGGGCTAAATCTCGTATCTTTTGCGAGAGCTTCCGCAACTTCTTCATCCCATTCTTCCCAGTCCTGCAAAAATCCGTCCTCGTCGAGGGTCAATTTCTTCCCTTTTACTTCCAATACCGGCATTCCGTATCACCTCTTTTATTTGCCTTAAACTTTCCGCATAAATAATTTACGGTATCTTGCTTATTTTTGCTTTTTTTCCAGTAAAGAATGCTCATCTTTCAATATCTTAAACGTCCTTAACTCTTCTAATTTACGAAAAGGATTATAACTTCTCCGCAGAAGTGGTTGCATGAAGATTCTTGAGTTGGCGAGAGATGTGCTAAAAATAAGTAGAAAAACTTCTCTCGACGAATTCGTGGAGAAAGTTAGATTAATAGTAGAGGAAGTCAAAAAAAGAGGCGACAGCGCTTTAATTGAATTTACCGAAAAATTTGATGGAGTAAAGCTGAAGGAACTTGAGGTTAGAGATGAAGAAATTGATAGAGCTTACGAATTAGTTGAGGACGATTTGATAGATTCTATTGAACTTGCAAAGGAAAACATAGAAAAGTTTCACTCCATAACTGCTCCTCAAGAACTCTTTATAGACTTCGATTGGGCTGTTCTTGGAAAGAAGTACTTACCAATTGAAAGTGCTGGTGTATATGTTCCGGGCGGGAGAGCGAGTTATCCATCGACTGCCTTAATGGCTTGCGTTCCAGCAAAAATAGCCGGAGTTGATAGAGTTGTCGTTTGCACACCCCCTGCAAGAGATGGAAGCGTAAATCCACTAACCTTAGTAGCTTGCGATATTGCTGGAGTAGATGAGATGTTTAAAGTCGGTGGAGCTCAGGCGATAGCCGCATTAGCTTATGGAACGGAAACTATAAAACCCGTGTTAAAAATCGTTGGACCGGGTAACGTTTACGTTACGGCAGCGAAAATCCTTGTTTCCAAGGATGTTGCAATAGATATGCCTGCTGGTCCATCAGAAATTTTAATCATTGCCGATAGCAGTGCCGATCCAAAGTTCATAGCTCTCGACTGCTTAGCTCAATTGGAACACGATCCAATGGCTGTAGCTGTAGTGCTTTCCACATCTCGAAAATTAATAGACGAAGTAGTAACAGAAGTTAAAAAATACGGTGAACCAGATAACTTGTACCTCGCGGAAGTATCTTCTATAGAGGAGGCGATGGAAATATCTAACTCCTTTGCACCTGAACACCTCGAAATGGTTTTTGAAGGTGCTGAAGAAGCAATATCACTTGTTAAAAATGCAGGTAGCGTTTTTATTGGAGAGTTGAGTGGTGTTGCTTTTGGGGATTACATATCTGGCACAAACCATATACTTCCTACTGCGGGTTATGCAAAGATGCTATCCGGTTTAAGTGTGGAAACTTTCATGAAGTCGATAACGTTTCAGCAGATTAACGAGAGGGGAGTTTCAATGCTTGGAGAAAAAGCCGTTAAAATAGCTAAAGCTGAAGGATTAGAGTTTCATGCTAAATCGATAGAAGAGAGGATTAGAGCTATCAAAGGGAGGTGATACAAATTACACAAGTTACAGATGTTGTTAGAAAATATACGGATGAGATAGGTGAAGAAGACGTTGGTAAAAAAATAAGACTTTGTGGGTGGGTTCACGAAGTTAGAGACCATGGAGGGCTTGTTTTCGTAATACTGAGAGATAGAGAAGGCTTTATACAGGTAACTCTGCCAAAGAAAAAAGTAAAGCCTGAAGTTTTTAAAAGAGCTAAGAAAGTTCACAGAGAAAGCGTTGTGGAAGTGATTGGAACAGTCAAAGCAGAGCCAAAAGCTCCGGGAGGTTATGAGGTAATACCCGAAGAGTTTAAAGTTCTAAACGAGGCTGACGCACCACTACCACTTGATGTGGCTGAAAAAGTTCCGGCAGAGCTTGATACGAGATTGGATCACAGATTCCTCGACCTTAGAAAACCGAGAGTTCAGGCAATATTCAGGATTAGGCACTGCATGCTTCAGAGCGTTAGAAATTTTTTGTGCGAAGAGGGATTTATAGAAGTTAACACTCCAAAAATAGTCTCTACGGCAACTGAAGGTGGAACTGAGCTTTTCCCGATTAGCTACTTTGAAAAAGAGGCTTTTCTAAATCAGAGTCCCCAGCTGTACAAGCAAGTTTTGATGGGGGCAGGACTTGAAAGAGTTTTCGAAATAGGTCCAATTTTTAGAGCTGAGGAACATAACACTGTCAGACACTTAAACGAAGCTATATCCATAGATATAGAAGCGAGTTTTGTCGATCACGAGGGTGTTATGAGAGTTTTAGAAAAATTGGTTTCCAGAGTTTACGAGGATGTGTGTGAGAAATGTGAGAAGTATTTGAATTGGCTTGACGTCAAATTAGACGTACCTGAAGTACCGTTTGAAAGGATTAGTTACGATGAGGCGATAGAAATTGCAAGCAAAAAAGGTGAAAGCATTCCGTGGGGTGAAGATATAAGCACTACGGCTTTAAAGCTAATTGCTGAGGAGTTGCCAGAACACTACTTCATAGTTGACTGGCCCACAAAAAGTAAGCCTTTCTACGCCATGCCTTACGAAGACAAGCCGGAGGTGTGTAAGAGCTTTGACTTGATGTGCGGATACCTTGAACTGGCGAGTGGCGCTCAGAGAATACACTTTTACGACAAGTTGGTTGAGAGAATTAGGGAGTGCGGAATGAGTCCAGAGAGCTTTGGATTTTACCTCGAAGCTTTCAAGTATGGTATGCCACCTCATTCTGGCTGGGGACTTGGTGCTGATAGACTGTTGATGTCAATCCTCAAGCTCAAGAACATAAGAGAAGGTGTTCTTTTCCCAAGAGATAGGAACAGATTAATACCATAAATTTTTTCGAAATTATTTTTAACCAGCCATCTTAAGCTTTCCCATGTTAAAAGACGTGTTAAATAAATCTGGAAAAGCTTTTCTCCTTGGAAACGAGGCTATAGCGAGAGGAGCATTGGAGGCTGGAATTGACCTTTTCTCTTGCTATCCCGGTACACCATCTTCTGAAATTGGAGATACTCTTAGCTATGCTTGTAAAGAGCTTAAAAATTTCGTAATGGAGTACTCAGTTAACGAAAAAGTTGCAGTCGAAGTCGCCGCTGCTGCCGCTTTTGCTGGTATGAAAAGTATGTGTGCAATGAAACACGTTGGAGTCAATGTTGCGAGTGACGCTCTATTTAGCCTCGCCTATACTGGTGTATCTGGAGCTATGGTAGTTGTTACAGCTGACGACCCAAGCATGCACAGCAGTCAGAATGAACAGGACAACAGGTGGTATGGCTTGTCAATGAAAATCCCAGTTGTAGAACCTTCAAGCGTTCAGGAGGCTAAGGAGTTTACTAAGTTCTGTTTTCAAGTTTCATCGAAATATGAGATTCCAGTCTTTCTTAGAACTTACACGAGGTTGAGCCACGCCAGCGGAGTTGTTAACTTATCACCTTTACCAGAAAAAGAATTTGAAAGAAAAAATTGGATCAAAAATCCAAAGAGATATGTTGTTTTGCCAGCTCATGCCAGAGTTTTAAAAGCTGAACTACTTGACAAAATTGAAAAGATATCTGCCTCTTTTTCGAGGTGGAGTGGTAACTGGATTGAGAAAGGAGATGGAAATTTTGGAGTAATTGCTTGTGGTTTAAGTTATGCTTACGTAAAAGAGGCTTGTGAAGACTTGTCAATAAACCCCCACATACTGAAGATATCCACTCCAAATCCCCTGCCGAGAGATTTGATTTTAGACTTTCTTGTAGAAGTGGATAGAGTTATAGTCGTAGAAGAGGTCGATCCAATTCTTGAGCTTCAAGTTAAAGCTCTATGTTGTGAAGAAAAGTTAAACGTAGAAGTTCATGGAAAAGACTTACTTCCTTCAAGCTACGAATACTCAGTAGGTATAGTTGAAAAAGCTATTGCGAAGTTATTAAATTTTGAAATTAAAGAAGTTGAAACAGAAGATGTTGCAAAAATAGCACCACCAAGACCACCAATTTTCTGTCCGGGATGTCCACATTCAGCCTCTTTTTATGCCCTGAGGAAAGCTGTTGAAGAGTTGGGCGTAAACGCTGCTTTTACCGGGGACATAGGTTGCTACACCTTGGGTATAAACAAACCTTACTCGGCTGTTGACACATGTATATGCATGGGTGCGAGCGTTGGTATTGGATGCGGTTTGAGCTACGCTTTAAAAGATAAAGTTATTGCGGTTATCGGAGATTCTACTTTTTTCCACACCGGAATTCCTCCACTTATTAACGCAGTTCACACTAAAAGAAATTTGACAGTTTTAATTCTCGACAACTCGACTACTGGAATGACTGGTCACCAACCCCACCCCGGAGTTGAAAGCTACGGTTGTGGTGAAGGTTCATCTGTTAAAATTGAAGATGTGGTCAGGGGTTGTGGAGTCGAGTTCGTTGAAGTTGTCAACTCCTACAGCGTCGATAAACTCAAAGACGCTTTAAAGAGAGCTATAGAATACGAGGGAGTTGCAGTAGTAGTTTCAAGACAGAAGTGTGCAATACTCAGGAGGAGAGAGGCAAAGGCAAAAGGCAAGAAGCTTAAGCCTTACAGAGTTAACGAAAAATGCAACTCTTGTTTGAAGTGCATAGATGAATTTTCCTGCCCCGCAATATTTCTGGACGGAAATAGAGTAAAAATAGATCCAGTGCTCTGCGTTTCCTGCGGTGTTTGCAAAAGAATATGCCCTGAGGGGGCGATAGAAATTACATAAAATATAAAAGATATAATTTACATAAAAATTACTTAACTACTCGTTATTTCCACGCTTTCGTTTTGATAGACTGGTATCTTTTTAACTACCTCGTTGTTTCTTTTTATTAGTATGTAGTAGAGAACTTTTTCTTTTTCTTTTTTAACAACCTTCACTTTTTCTCCATTTTCGAGGAAATTCTTCACTTCCTTGTAACTCCTCAGAACTATTACGTCGTTCGGGTTTTCAGCGTTAACCATCGCAACGTACGCTATTCCAGACGCATCGTTTGGTATAACTCTCACCTGCCAGTAAAGAGTTCCGTTCACTATAACTGGTATTGGTTCAACTGCTTTCATACTCTGCCAATCAACTTTTGGCATGGCTTGCTTGACGTAATCAACAGCTCTAACTGGGCCTATAAGTGCTTTTGTGTTTAGTGGTTGGTATAGTTGTATGCTACCGTTCCTTGCGTTTACGACGTAAATTCTGAATATACCATAAGACTGCCCGTAGGGTTCGCATGCAACTATCCACTTAAGCCCGCTCTTAGTAGCAACTAAAAACGGTTGCTGATTACTTTGTCCCGGTACATCTGCTATCTCAAACTGGTCTTTGTGGTAAAACAGCACGTTAACTATTCCGTGTATGTAGTTGAAAGAATCTATGTACTCCCTCGTTAAGTCTGCTGGAAAGAGTTTTTGACCTTTTAATATGGGACAGTTTTTAGCCTCTTTTGGCGTTAGAATTTTTACACTTCCGTTTGGAGAGATTAGTGCCAAGCCCTTCCATACGGGAACCGTAAAGAACGTTGGAAACCTGAAGTGTAGTTCGTATCCCACCAAGGGTACAGCTATGTAGAGTTTGTTATCGTATGGGACGAAGTAAGGTTTCTCGCAATCTATCGTGTAAACTTTGGAGTAAATTTGCCATAGGTAGTTGTCAGTTATGTACATCCCTTCTCCAACTTCCATTTTTTCTTCGATTATCTTAGTTTTCTTTCCAAAAGCTGACATATCCACGTATATTGCACCTTTATCTTTAAGGACAAAGGAGTTGATCAAGCCTTCGGGTATTAGCCCATAACCCCAGTAAGGCGTTCCGTTTACGAATACAATAGCTCCTCTATCGATCGTGTATCTTGGGAACTGGAGAGCATCTCTTGCGTACTTATCCCCAACGACTTTTGGAACAATTCTAACTACAGAAGGATCGATTTCAGGTAAGCTTTTTATCTCAGAATAGTGTAGGTTGTGGCTTAAATAAAGGGGAGTGTAAACGCTTTGTAGTGGAAGGAGGATTAAAAGGAAAGCGAAAAATACAAATAGAGATATTTTTCTAACCTCTTTAAAAACTGATAGCAAGAGAGTGATAGCTATCGCTTCAACAATTGCTGGATTAACGTAGAACAACATGAATACTGGGTGCCATACGGGTCTTGTGATGTAAAGTGTTACTATTATAATCGCTGTTAAAAGTGCTACTTTCCAAACGTCTTTTCTATTCAATTTAACGTTTAACTTAAATTCCATGAATTGTTTAAAAATTTCTGAGTGGATATAGTTTTTGGCAAAACTTTTTTGTTCTAACGTTAAATTCCGGCGATGCCTTCGAAAAAAACCATAGTCTTAGTACTGCTGATATGTCTTATAACGAGAGTTTACGCCTTATCTGAAAGACCAGCAGATCACGACGAAAGCATACACGCCTATCTATCTTACGTCTTGGAGAAAACGGGAAATTACCACTACGACCCAACGTATCACGGTCCTCTGCTTTACCATCTGGCTGCTGCCGTATTCTATTTATTTGGAGATTCGATGTTTAACGGTAGAATGGTAATAGTTTTCTTTTCCCTATTGGGTGTTCTTTTTGCTTCTTTTTACGATAGGTGGATTGGTAGAAATGTTTACATATTTCTCTTCGTTCTTATATTTTCTCCTGCAATTCTTTACTATTCCCGTTACATGAGAAACGACATGATATTGGTTTCTTGTTTTATAGCGGCTGTTTATTGCTACTTGCGTTATTCGGAGTCTTCTAAAATTCCATTTGCTTTGTTGTCTTCTTTCTTTTTAGCGTTAATGGTTTGTTCGAAAGAAAACGCGTACATATACCTATTCATATTTCTGACTTTTCCTGTCGTTTATGGCTTTTACAAAAAAAGATTCAAATACTTTAAAGAACTATTTAGTAAGAAAAACATAATTACCGTTGTTCTAAGTGTTTTAGTTTACTTTTTCGTTTTTGCCCTCTTTTACACTACTGCTTTTACGAGAATGCACGGTTTGTATGAGGGTACTTTTGGTGCCATAGATTACTGGCTAAAAATGCACGAGATTAGGGATCACTGGGAACCGATATACTACTACACAAAGATATTTCTCGAATACGAATTTCTTAGCTTAGCACTTTTCGTCAGTGGAGCCATCTTATTTATCAGAAAGCTTGGGCGTATCAGCAAATTCGAGGCTTTTGCATTCTACTGGGCAGTTATGTCTCTAATAGCTTACCACATTCTCAACCACAAAGTTCCGTGGCTAACTGTTCACATGGTGGCACCAATGGCTTTGCTCGGCTCCATATATTACAAGGATACGAAAGTTACGAGAACGGCATTAGCAGTTGCCATGATTGCAACTCTTGCAGTATCTATACACCTCTGCTATTTCGACTACAACAACGCTTGGAAAGAGGATTTGGTTTACATACAAGCTCAGCCCAGCATAGTAAAGCTTGCAAATAAGATAATTGAGCTTAGGAAAGAAAACAAGACTGTTTTAATATACGAGCCGGAGAATGATTACTGGCCTTTACCGTGGTATTTGAGGCATTACTACATCGCATACTCTGACCATTGGATTCCTGGATTTGACTACGTAGTTACTACTGTTAGAGCCTTATCTTTCGTTGAAAAACAAGGATACAG
>JALSQI010000034.1 GCA_026985525.1 Archaeoglobaceae archaeon | reverse complement strand
TAAAAGAGTACGGAGTAAGATTTGAGGAAGGTGAACCGGGAGGAGGAATAATAGGTGCTTCAGGTTTACTTCTCGGAGTTGCAATGCTGGAAGGAATTGAAGCTGCAAGTTTGATGGGAGTAACTTCCGGCTACATGGTCGATCCAAAAAGTGCAAAAGCAGTATTAGAAGTTTTAATGAAAATACTCAAGCTCGAAGTTAGTTTGGACGCATTGAACGAGAGAGCAAAAGAAATGGAGAGGTTAATAGCTCAGATAAAGGAGCTTCAAGAAAGTGCGATGCAGCAGTGGAAAGGCGACGAAGACTTAAGATATTTCAGGTAAGCTGCTTGTAACACTTCCTCAAAAGTTCCCTAACTCTTTTCCTTTCCCATATACCTCCAAGTTTCAAAGCCGTTTTCTTAACACTTCCACACTCCACAAACATTTCAAGAATTTTTCTCTCTTCATCGCTTAGTTTTAACTCTCTTAGAGCTCTTTCAGCTATATCCTTTAAGTTTTCAGAACCGTAGTACATCTCTTCTGGCGACACTGGTTTTTTAAACGGTTCGAATTCAAATCTTATAACGTAAACTTTATCTAAATTTCCATATAATTTTTTTATTTCGTTTAGCAACTCTTCCTTAGTAGAGAAACCTTCAGCTTTTGCAACGTCTTCATCCAACTCGCTTAGCTTTTTTTCCTCTACTTTCAAAATTTTCGCTTTTCCTATTATCTTACCACCGCAATGAACAAATACTTCATCACCTTCTTTTACGTAACATCTTTTCCTTACAGTACATTTCTTTTTACCACTTTTTAATAAATTTTTATATTTTTTCTTAAATTCTATGTGTTTGTAGTTCATAGCCACACCTCTATAGCATTACTATCGAAATTTTTAAGCTAAACTTCCTCGCCCAAATATATCCCGTCGTGAGTTCTAACGACTTCAAAGTTAACGTAATCTCCCAGCTTTTTGTTGGTTCTAACAGTTACGGTTCTATTCTTAGCAACAACTATTTTCTCGTTTCTCAACCTTCCGGGGAGAACTATTCTACCTCTTAACTTTTCTCCCCTGCTTATAGGTGATGGGTAACGCTCTCTTTTCTCTATTCCAAAATCCTCAGGACTCAAAACAAGCTTAACGGAGTACTTTTTTTCCAATTCCCTGAGTTTCGAGTAAAATTCTGGAAAGCTCATGGGCTTCGTTTTTACTTTTCTCCCGTGTTTGTAAGGTATGTACTTCTGTATTCCAAGGGGTGGCCACTTCTTACCAGCCCCTATCTCTAAGGCAAACTCTATTATTTTTTCAATTTCCCTATCGTTATAACCCGGAACCCAAACCGGAGCTATTAATAAATCCATTTTGCTATCTGCCACCATTCTTGCGTTTTTTAGAATTTTTTCGAGGGGGTATTTCACTCCCGCCAAAAAACTCGCTATCTTTTTATCCATAGCACTTACAGACATGTTTATCCTGTCAACGTATTTTTCTAAAGCATCTATTTTTTCTTCGTTCAGTAAAGAACCGTTCGTCTGAATAGACACAACTTCTACTTCGTCTATCTTTCTAATTTCCTTTAAAAGCTCCTCCATGTATGGATAGAGAAGTGGTTCGCCCTGCCCGTCTATGTGGACTTCAACTCCCTTACCCTTAAACTTGGCTATTTCTTTAACGCACTCAGCTAAGTAATTCGGTTCTACAATGTAGTCAGTCATCCTCGTTTTACTGCATTTCCCCTCATCAACGCTACAAAAAGCACAGCAGAAATTACACCCCGTAACGCCTCTAACTTGAAGTAAGTTAGTTCCCCTATCTATTACACCGAAGTAAGGATTTCCAAGCAAAGGTATTCCACTTTCCTTAGTTATTACCTCAAGATTTCTCTTAGTTACGTGACTTATTACTTTTCTCGGTTCTCCCATCGAAATTATGTACTCCAATGAATACTTCCTTTCCAACTTTTTAAAGTGTTTGAGAGGGATTCTAACTTCTATAAAGTTTCTTATCACGAATACTTTTTCACCAGCATCTTCGAAACTTCTTATGTACACGAACATAGAAAGAGTTATCGCCTATTTTTCCCTTATGCCGTAAAATCCAAGTGCTGAGAACAGATTTGCCAGTATTACAACTACGCCGAAAAATGTTATTTGAGGTAAAGATTTCTCAAGAATTAAAATATCTCTAAAAGACTTCATTTTGAAAACAAATCTCATGCTATAAAACAGGTAAATTGAGAAAGCCAAGCTTAGCAGTCTGAGTAAGAAAGCTACTGCAAATCCAAAAGATTTAAACTTCAGGTAAGCTTTTAGGTGAGATAACAAGTCAAAAAGGAGAGAAGCAAAAGTTACTGACATTACAAATAAAATTCCGTACGAAAGAATGTTCAAATTTCCCGTAAGAATTGAAATCAAAGGAAATGTAAATGAGAGAATTAAAACGAAGAACATAATCGCTCCATTGCCAACCATTACTTTTTCTCCACTTTTCTCACCAAGACTCATCCAAGCAATGGCAACTAATACAAAGCCAGCTACGCTTAAAAAACCAAATAGCGGAGAAAAGTTCATCAAAATTAAACCCAAAAGTATGAGCAAATATCCTGCAACACCGAGAATACGAGACATAAAAAAATTTAGGAAAACGCTTTTTCTAACGGAGGAACTACTTGCTTCTTCCTCGACATTACTCCGTCCAACCAAACGCTCTTTCCTTCGAGTTTTACTCCAAAAGCCTTTTCCACTATGCTTGGATCATCTGTTACAACGAGTAATTCGGTTCCTTCCTTCATTATGTCGGTAAGCATTAAGAATACGCTGTGATACCCTCCTTCCTCCTTCATTTTCTTCATTTCCTCGTAGATCTCGTCTATTCTATCTTTTATTAAGTTGAGGTCAACGAGCTCTATCTGACCAACTCCTACTTTGTTTCCAGACATGTTGAAGTCCTTGAAGTCCCTAAGTATTATTTCTCTCGCAGATAGATTATCGACGGCAGAAAGCTTAGCTTTTAATTCGATTCCAAACTTCGTTATGTCATCAACACCAGCTATTTTTGCGAGTTCCTCAGCCACTTTCTTGTCGAGTTCTGTCGTTGTAGCTGACTTGAAAATTACAGTGTCGCTTAAAATTGCGGACAGCATCAGTCCAGCCATTTCTTTTGGTATCTCTACACCAGTCCAGTCAAACAGAAGCTTTAGGACAGTTCCCGTGCAACCCACTGGGAAGTTTACGAATAGAATTGGGTTTGGAGTAGTTACATCTCCTATCTTGTGGTGGTCAACTATTCCAAGGAGTTCTGCTTTATCGAGGTTTTCAGGAGCCTGAGTAAGCTCGCTGTGGTCAACAAGTACAACTTTCTTGCCTTCTACATCTGTAACTGTTTCTGGAACGCTAACACCAAAAGTTTCGAGAGCAAAAGCGGTTTCCGGATTTGGTTCGCCCTGTTTTGCTGGGACTGCCTCTTCGTCTATTTTCAAAAGTCCACAACCCTTCTCCCTCCACTTGTTCAACAGATATGCCGTCACTATAGCAGAAGCTATGGAGTCCGTATCTGGGTTTTTGTGACCTACAACATACACACTCATGGATGAAATTATTGCAGCAATGTTATTAATCTTTCCTTTTTCTTCGCTTCACGTTTAAATATCATTTTTAAATTTTTTACTCAATTGTAATCACTTGCGAATTTATTGGAATTAGTAGGAATCCATTCCATTAAAACTCCTTCGCCCAACTTCTCAACACTTTTCAGCTTAACTTTTATTCCGACTCTGCCTTCAGCAAAGCTAACGCCCTCACCAAAAACAAACCCTCCAACATAAACGTAAATTCTGTCAACAATACCTTCTCTGAGGAAATTAGCGATAACCTTTCCCCCTCCCTCAACCATGAGCTTCCTTACGCCCATGCTATACAGTATCGACATTAACTTTTTCAGATCAACTATTTCTTTTCCACAAACAACTACTTCGGAGTACTTTTTCAATTCTTCAACTTTTTCCACGTTAGCCTTCTCAGTAACAGCTACGAGCGTTTTTGCATCGGGGGATAAAATCTTCGAATTTATAGGGATTTTAGCTTTACTGTCCAAAACAACTCTGAGGGGGTTCGGGCTTTTTCCTTTTAAAATTCTCAACTTCCTTAGCTCTTCAGATTTAACAGTTAAGGATGGATTGTCTGATAGCACAGTCCCAATTCCAACGAGTATAGCGTCGCTCTCCGCTCTAAGCTTATCAACTCTCTTCATATCTTCTTCGCAAGAAATTCTAACTTGTCTTTTTCTCCAGTCCGTCAACCTTCCGTCAACGCTTACAGCTGCGTTTACAAAAACGAAAGGTCTCATATCATCTCCCTATACGGTATTCCTCTCTTCTCAAGCTCTCTTAAAAATTCGTTTTTAACTCTTTCAACTACGCTTTTGTTATGACCACTAAACTTCACATTCACGTAACTCGCTTTCGGATAGCTACCTATGCTAATATCTCTATACTTATTTGCAAGCTCCCTTAGTATATCTGAAATCCTATCCTCAAAACCTTCGACTCTAACTCTCTCCTCGTAATAAGGTAAACAACCAAACTCCTTCTCCACTTTGGAGAAAATGTCTTTCATTTCTTCAGGAACTCCCGGCATAACTAAAACGTTGTCAACGATAAATCCGGGGGCGGCACCTACGTCATTTCTTATAACTCTCGCTCCTTCTGGCAAAGTTGCCATCTTTTCTATCGCTTTTTTACTTCTAACTCTACCTTCCATTGTTTTTACAGCTTCTTCGTTTAAAACTAACTTTTTACCAAGAGCTTTAGCCACACCTTCAGCGGTAACGTCATCATGCGTAACCCCCAGACCACCCGTAACGATTACGAAATCAGATAATTCTTTTAGTCTGGAAAGCTCAGAAGCTATGTCGTCCACACTATCTGGAACTACGACAATTCTAATTACGTCGTGACCAGCAATGGTCAATCTCTTGGCTAAGTACGTTGCATTAGTGTTGTCTATATCCCCAGCAAGTATCTCGTTACCTACGCTGAGTATTGAAAACTTTGCCATGGTTCTTGACTTCCTAAGTAAGTTATATAGTTTCTCACTTGCATATTTCACTTAGTTTTACCAGCACCTTAGATGAAAGAATTATGTCTCTTAAATCTACAAATTCTTTATCTGTATGACAATTTTTTAAATTTCCCGGACCAAAAACGACTGTATCCCACCCACGTTCGTGTAAGTTAACTGCGTCAGTCCAAGATGGCATATATCCTCTTTTAACTTTCAGTCCAGCTAAAACGATTGCTCTTTCCAATATTTTGTGAACTTCTTTTGACGAGAAAGGATCAGCCATTTCTATAACTTTAACATCTCCATAACTCTCCAACAATTCCATAGTTTTTAGAATTAGCTCTGAACTACCAATTTTATCGACTAAGTATTCAGCTTTTAAAATGCACTCATGAGGGGTTGCATAGAGGTTTTCAGGTTTAGACCATATTCCAAGCAAGTTGAGCTTATCGTTTCTAATTTTTTCTATTAGTTCCAAAGCCAATTCTATTGCGTTTTTTTCGGGCATTGAAGCGTGAGAGCTCTCACCTCTTATGCAAACTTGAAACTCAAAAACCCCCCAATGTTCTGTGCAAACTCTCATTTCCGTTGGTTCCATAACTATTGCTTTTCCCGGCTTTATTCTTTCTGCAAAGTATTCCGAACCCATTCCCGTTTCTTCCTCTTCAACAAAAAAAGCACAGTTGAACCTTGCTTTTTCTAAGGCGAGTAAAATTGATGCTATGCTTGCCTTGTCATCAGCTACTCCAGTTCCATAACAAATATTTCCATCGCATCTGAATTCGGAAAGTACTTCTACCGTATCCATATGAGCTGTTACCCAGTAATCGCTTCCACATTCGA
The DNA here is from genome assembly GCA_026985525.1 of Archaeoglobaceae archaeon. Lineage (GTDB taxonomy): Archaea > Halobacteriota > Archaeoglobi > Archaeoglobales > Archaeoglobaceae > WAPX01. The sequence continues at coordinate 38,196 of JALSQI010000034.1, read as the reverse complement.
GTAAAACGTTGCCAACTTCATCGATAACTGGAGAGTAGCCGAGCTTTTTCAGGTAAGAATGTATAAATTCTGCCAAATCTCTCTCTTTGCCAGATGGAGAATGAATTTCCACAAGTTTTCTTAGAAGTTCCATAGCATTCATCGCAGAGTTTATGATTAGGAGATAATTAAACTTTTATCGTGATTAAAGTCAGACTTAGAAATGCCATCGACAGAGACGAAGAAGATTTCGTAAAGTGTTACATAGACGCTTACAGGGGATTAGAAGCTTACGCTTACAGTTCTAAGAGGGACGTGAAAAACTACTTTAAATGGCTAATGAAAAGAGATAGGAAAGGAATATTTACAGTTGATATTATCATCAAAACTCAAAGTTTTGATTCGAGTGTTGAAAAGTGTGTCGCTTTTCTCGCTTGCGATTCAAACTGGTTTAGCAAGTACGAGAACGAAGTTGTATGCGAAATTCACGAGATATTTGTAAGAAGGGAATGGAGAGGTATAGGCATAGGCAGTTTACTGATAAACAAGGCTGTTGATTACGCTGTAAAAAAGAATAGAAATAAGATTGAGCTTTGGGTAGGAGAAAGAAATTACGAGGCAATAATGTTTTATAGAAAATTTAAATTCATAGATAAAGAAAAAAATGGATGCTGGATTAGAATGGTCAAGCATATTCGGTTTCCAAATGTTCGGTAAAAACTTGGGTAGGAAAAATCCATGGCTTTCACTAATACCAGTAGTAATAGGATTGTTCATGGTAGTACTCGACATGAGCATTCTAATGGTAGCTCTACCAAAGATAACCCAAGACTTTCAAGCAACAGCATCTGACGTTCAGTGGTTGCTAAACGCTTACTTAATAACCTTAGTAGTACTGTTGATAGTTTTCGGGAAAATAGGAGACGCTACGAGGAGAGACTTGCTTTACACAGTTGGAATGGCTATATTCTTATATATTAGACGTTAGCCTGTTCAAGATAAGGAATTTTACAGCTCCTATGGTTGCTCTGTTTTTCATGTCTTGGGCTCTCGCTTCCGTAATATTCTTAATACCTTATTACCTGCAAGGAATTCTATGCCTAACAGCTGAAACTGCCGGTATATGGATATTAGAAATTACGGATGCGTTCATAAAAAGCTTACATGCCGTATTCACAACAGCTATACCAATAGTTACGATAAGCTTAATAATTGCTACACTATTCGTTAGAAGAACAGAACACCTAAGAAACACGAGATTGGCTAATAAAAATAGTTAAATTTTTTAATTTAAGCTTTTAAGCTTTGGCAGCCTCTTTCTGAGCCATCTTAGACTTTATCTTCTTCAACCTTATTATGTTCTCTCTATCCTGTTCTTCGAGTTTAAATGTTATATACTTTGCTGCTTCTTTCATGCTCGGAATTACTCTGTATTCGAGAGCGTTAACTCTCCTCTTTGTCCTTTCAATTTCCTCTATTAATCTTTTTACAGTAGTCTCGATTTCTGCTACTTCGAGTATAGCATCAACCAATTCCTCGTAAGCAGCTACTGCCTCGTCAATTCTCGCAGTAGTGGCTATTACTCCATATTCCCTTTCAACGACTTTTCTCCTGATTTTTTCTCTTTTAACAACTGGAACTACTACGCCCATTATATTTTTTCTCTTTATCGTAAAAGTCGGTTCACACTGACAAGATATAGCTACTGCTTTCACCGCAAGAACACCGTCAACAGCTTTTGCTAAAGCCATTTTTTCTCTCGCTTTGTTGTACTTATCCACCATTCCTCCAATAACTTCTTTCGCCTCCTCCAGTATTTCTCTGAACTCCATTATCAAGCCGTCTCTTTTCATCTTTAGCAATGCATGACCTCTGGTAGCCATCTTTATCCTTCTCTTTAACTTTATAAGCTCCATTCTCGTAGGTTTTATGTCCGACATTGTCATTAACTATCCCTCCAAAAAAAATTGAATTAAGCTGCAGCCTCCGCAGCTTCTGCTTTAGCCTCGCCCTTCTTTCTGTAAGCGGGATGGTACTTCTCTATGTACTTCTTCTCAATCTTGGTTAACTCGCTTTCAGGCAGGAGAGCTAACAATTCCCAACCCAAGTCAAGTGTATATTCGATGTCTCTATCTTCATACTTGCCCTGCTGGATGAACCTCTTCTCGAACTCGTCTGCAAATCTCAGATAAGCCCTATCTCTCTCCGACAAAGCCTCTTCACCGACTATTGCTACTAAACCTCTCAGGTCAACACCCTCTGCATATGCAGCGTACATCTGGTCGTTCCACTGGACGTGATCGTCTCTCGTCATTCCTTCACCAATACCTTCTTTCATCAACCTGCTGAGAGATGGCAGAACGTCTATTGGTGGATATATACCCTTTGCGTGAAGTTCTCTGCTAAGAACGATCTGTCCCTCAGTAATATATCCAGTAAGGTCTGGAATCGGATGAGTTATATCGTCACCGGGCATCGTGAGAATTGGCATCTGAGTTATCGTACCCTTTCTACCTCTAATTCTTCCAGCTCTTTCATATATAGTGGCTAAGTCCGTGTACATGTATCCCGGATAACCTCTTCTACCGGGAACTTCTTCTCTTGCCGCAGACATCTCTCTTAAAGCTTCACAGTAATTAGTCATATCCGTAAGGATGACTAAGACGTGCAGATCGTACTCGTAAGCTAAGAACTCTGCTGCAGTTAGAGCCATTCTCGGAGTAAGAATTCTTTCTATAGCTGGATCGTTTGCTAAGTTAAGGAAAACTACAGCTCTCTCAAGAGCTCCAGTCCTTTCGAAGTCTTTCATGAACTGGTAAGCCTCCTCATGTGTAATACCCATTGCCGCGAAGATAACAGCGAATTCTTCACCCTCTCCTCTAACCTTTGCCTGCCTCGCAATCTGCAAGGCTATGTCGTTGTGAGGTAATCCAGAACCGCTGAATATTGGCAACTTCTGCCCTCTAACTAAGGTGTTCATACCGTCTATTGCAGAGATACCAGTCTGTATGAATTCTCTCGGATACTGCCTCGCATACGGATTGATAGCGGCACCTATGATCTCTCTTCTCTCCTCTGGAACTATCTTTGGACCACCATCTATTGGTTCTCCACTACCAGAGAGTACTCTACCGAGCATGTCCTTTGAACAGGGAAGTCTAACTATGTCTCCCGTGAACCTAACTGTTGAAGAAGAGTCAATACCTCTTGTACCCTCGAAAACCTGAACGACAACTATGTCTTTTGAAGTATCCAAAACCTGACCTCTTTTTACGGTTCCATCAGGTAGAGTAATAGTAACGAGTTCTCCGAATCCTACGGGTTCGGTTTTTTCAACAAATATTAGGGGTCCGGCAACCTTACTTATAGTCTTATACTCTTTCATCTCCACCACCTACCAAATAAAAAATTTATTCACCAAATAAAGCAGCCTTTATCTTATTCATGGCGTTCTCCAAAGCAGTCTTGTAGTCCTCTTCAAACTTCGCTCTCGCAAATTCTTCCTTACCCGGAACGTTCAGTATTTCATCTATCAACTTACCCTGTTCAAGTGCTTTATAGAACCAGTCGTTCAGAGTCTTTATCGCTTTGAGCAAGTCGTACTGCTTCTGTGGAGAACAGAAGGAGTCAACTGGATGGTAAGCGTACTGCTGGAGGAAGACTTCTCTGATCAACCTTGCAACTTCAAGCAAAATTCTCTGAGATTCTGGCAAAGCGTCGCTACCGACTAACTGCACGATTTCCTGTAAGTTAGCTTCTTCCTGCAGAACTTCCATAGCCCACCTTCTAAGCTCACCCCAATCTGGTGCAACGTTCTTCTCATACCACTCTTTAAGAGTGTCCACATACAAGCTGTAACTCTGCAACCAGTTTATAGCTGGGAAGTGCCTTCTCGCAGCGAGCTTTGCATCTAACGCCCAGAAGACTTTCACTATTCTGAGTGTGTTCTGTGTAACTGGCTCGCTGAAGTCTCCTCCGGGTGGTGAAACTGCTCCTACGACAGTTACGCTTCCAATGTTTCCTGAAAGAGTTTTAACTCTTCCAGCTCTCTCATAGAACTCAGCAATTCTCGAAGCGAGATATGCTGGATAACCTTCTTCACCGGGCATCTCTTCAAGTCTTCCAGAAATCTCTCTCATAGCTTCAGCCCATCTGCTCGTTGAATCTGCCATTATGCTAACATCGTAACCCATATCTCTGAAGTACTCAGCTATGGTAATTCCAGTGTAAACTGAAGCTTCTCTTGCTGCTACTGGCATGTTTGATGTATTAGCTATTAAAACTGTTCTCTCCATAAGTGGTTTTCCACTTCTTGGGTCTATTAGCTCTGGGAATTCCTCAAGAACTTCTGTCATCTCGTTACCTCTCTCACCGCAACCGATGTAAACGACTATGTGTGCATCACTCCACTTTGCAAGTTGATGCTGAGTAACCGTTTTACCACTGCCAAATGGCCCCGGAATTGCGGCTGTACCACCCTTAGCTACTGGGAACATTGTGTCTAAGATTCTCTGTCCTGTGATTAGGGGTATTACTGGCGGTAGCTTTTCCTGATATGGTCTCGCTTCTCTAACAGGCCATTTGTGGTACATCTTCAACTCAGTTCCATCATCAAGGACAGCAATAGTATCTTCTACTGTAAAGCTACCTTCATATATTTCTGTTATAGTCCTCTCTCCTATTTTCGGTGGAGCTAAAACCTTGTGTTCAACTAATTCCGATTCCTTAACGGTACCTAAGATGTCTCCTCCTTTTATCCTATCTCCCTTCTTTACTACTGGTTTAAACTCCCATTTCTTGTTTCTGTCGAGTCCGGGAACATGGATACCTCTGCTTATGAAGTCTCCACTCGCCTCTTTAAGAGCTGGAAGCGGTCTCTGAACACCATCGTAGAAAGACTTTATCAATCCTGGTCCAAGTTCAACACTCAAAGGCATTCCCGTGTTCTCTACCCTGTCTCCCGGTTTTATTCCAGAAGTATCCTCGTAAACCTGCACGAGAGTTTTATTGCCCACTATACCTACGACCTCACCCATCAGCCCCTCTTCACCTACGTAGCAGACATCGTACATCCTCGGCTTTATTCCTTCAGCAACTACAAGAGGTCCTGAAACTCTATAAACTTCACCAACCTTACCAGACGTTTTCACTTCCATAGGTCAACACCTATCGCCCTTCTTATCTTCTCCCTTAACTCCTCCACACCAGCCTCGCCACCCACCTTGACGAAGGTGGGTTCGAGACTTTCTTCTACCCTCATCTTAACGTGAACGGGCAATTTCTTATAAAAATCATATTTTATTACAACTATTCCTTCCTTTCCGAGTAAGTTCTCAACTATCTGAGGTAACTCTTCTTCGTTTTCGACGTCTATAACATCTCTTATTCCGACAAGTCTAAATCCCAAGTTAAAGTCCGGATCGCCAACAACTATTAGGTGGCTCATACAATCACCAGCTGCTCTTCTATAGCTTCATTCGATAAACCTTCCCACTTACCCCATCCTATAACTCTCAAGTTGTCAACTTCTATTTTCTTAAGGCACATGTAGTGCAACACTGGAAGTATAGATAGCGGATAGTGATCTGCCTTCTTTGCAACTTCTTCCATCCATACTTTGTCTAACTTTATTTCAACTTTTGAAAATCCTTCCTCAAGTTCTATGTCTTTCCAGAACCAGTATCCTTCGAGAGCTTTAACAAGCTCATCTAACGGCATTCCTACGAGCTTTCTCACTTCATCGACGTCTAATTGGTAACCACCAGGTATTATTTTTTCCATTATTACTTCAGATGGTACATCATCTAACTTCAATCTTAGCATTGTCTTTACGTTCTTTATGTCTATTTCTTTCCTTATAAAGTCTATGAATAGCTTCAACGGCTGGTCAGGTGCTTTCAAACCTATCATGTGCGAATAGTATATCTTGTACAGCTCATCTTCGATCTGCCCTATGGGTTCTTGACCTATTTTTGATAGAGTTTCGTAGTAAGGTGTTCTGTCAAAAGCTTTTATTATTTCGTCTATGTCCTTAGTCGTAAGAGACTTGTAGAAGTCGTAGCTAAATTCTCCAACTGGAACGAGAGTCTCTTCTATTTCTTCCGGAGAAACGTTAGCAAGCTTACCCCTGAGAATGTTTATTATGTTCCAAATATCCCATCTTTTCAGATATTCGAATATTAGTTCCTTTGCCGCTCCAAACGATACGTCAAGAATTCTTCTGTACTTCCTGAAAAGGTGTAGTGATAACGCATAGTCTATCAACCTCGGTCCAGTGTACTTGTAGGAAAGCTCGTCTATTTCTTTTTTGTATTCAGACTCTTCGAGATATCTCACTACTTCATGAAAGTCCATGTTGAGCAATTTTCTGAACTCTTCTTTTGGAATCAAGCTTCTTTTCATTACTTTTACTCTTGCAACTATGTAAGCCCACTGAGATTTCTTACCGAGCGTCAGCATAGTTGATCACTCTCCAAACAGTATTTTAGAGACTTCACTCATCTTATTTTCGTAAACCTGAGCGAGGAGATCGTCAAATGTCAGGTTTATCCTCACCTCCCCGTCGGTACTTTCGATAATTACACCACCAAGGCAATCGATGTTACCACCGTACCTATATCCCTTTTTACTTGATATCACTTCTCTAACTAAGTTTTCGTCGTCTTTATTAGAGTAAACTATCGCCTCTTCTAACTCACATTTTTCTATTAACTTTTCAAGTAACCTCTTCTTTTCTTCGGGATCCATCTTCTTAATCCTGTCTTTCACGAGGTTTAGAACTTCCTCCAAAATCTCCTTCCTCTTATTGAGCATTAGTCTCTTCATTTCTAAGTTTACACTCGAAATCTCCTGCCTCTTGTATCTCTCCGCCTCTTTTTCAGCGTCTTCTCTCGCTTTTTTTATTATCTCCTCCGCCTCTAACTTAGCCTCCGCTATTATTTCCTCAGCTTGCTTTTTCGCGTCCTCAAGAATTTGTTGTACTTGTTCTTCACCATTCTTTCGTATTTCTTCAAGCACTGCTTCGAGTGGCATTTTTGACCTCTCCTTTCAACTTACTTAAACGCGAACATCAGTATGAACGATATGACCAGACCAAATATGACTATGGTCTCTGGCAGAACTGTGAACAGTATACCGAGACCGAAGAAGCCCCTGTCTTCAGCTGTAGCTCCTACTGCAGCAGCACCTATTCCGCTTTCACCAAGTCCAGCACCTATACCAGCCAGTCCAACTGCAAGACCGGCACCAATTGCCACCAAACCTTTTGCAATATCCAATACCATTTATATTCACCTCCTTTACTTAGGTACGAGGTTATCAAGCCTGTACCCCATTACAACTATCAATACCAACAACGTAAAGCCAAGTACGAGCCTAAACGTCGAAATTATCCAGTAGTACTTGAGAAAACGCTCTATGTTCTTATCATTCAGAATCTTCTTGTCTATCCACCTCGCAATTCTATCTGATAGCTCCTCGTTGTACGTCATAGTTCCACTAAAAAATTAAATTTTAAGCTATGGCTTTACTTAAACGCGAACATCAGTATGAACGATATGACCAGACCAAATATGACTATGGTCTCTGGCAGAACTGTGAACAGTATACCGAGACCGAAGAAGCCCCTGTCTTCAGCTGTAGCTCCTACTGCAGCAGCACCTATTCCGCTTTCACCAAGTCCAGCACCTATACCAGCCAGTCCAACTGCAAGACCGGCACCAATTGCCACCAAACCTTTTGCAATATCCAATACCATTTATATTCACCTCCTTTTTACACGTTTTCTAATTCCTACTCATCCTCCAAAAACCTCTTCACCCTGCCGAAAGGTTTGAACAGTCTTCCACCGCCCTCAAAGAACTTCGTAAAGAACTCTACGTAGTGCAATCGAAGGGACTGTAAGCCAGGGTCGAGGATGCCGAGTAAGTAGTTTATGACGTGGAATATCAGCATCACGAGGATTCCAGCAATTATTAGGACTCCACCCTTCTTCATTATTAGTCCGCCCATGAAGTTTGCTACAAAAGCTATGTAAACAGAGGATAGACCTATAGCCAGAATTCGAGCGAAGCTCAAAACCTGTCCGAAGTAAGTGAGTAATTCAAGACCCATTACTGCACCTATTCCACCCATCTTCGGTATTTCGTGCATCAGCAGCATTACGAGCCAGATTGCTACAAAAGGCAATGCAACTACATAGAACACGTTGATTCCGTTCTGCCAGCCAGGAGTTATTGGCAGTGGTAGAGATGGCTGTTTTACGAAGTGTGGATTGACGTTCATGTGGAAGGTGTAATAAGCTATCTGGTGGTAAACACCGAGGTTGTAAGTAAAGCCAATGATGGCAAAACCGAGACCGAGCATGCCGAAAATCCAAGTGCCTTTTTCGAGAAGAGCTTCTTTAAACCCATGTTCTTTGTAAACGTTGATGAATCCGAGAATGAAACCGAATATTATAACTGCGAGACCTATGAACAGCGTAATAAGCAGCAGGAATTTTACGTCATAAGCCGCAATTTCAGCCATTTCACCACTACCAGCTCTGGGGAACAGAGGCATTATGTTCTTGAGACCGAATATGCTTTCTGGTCCAAATATCTCTGCCCCAAAGAATTCACCGTATATTAAGCCGAATATTACTGTTGATATGCCGGAGTAAATCAGTATGTTCAACAGTCTCTGCCACCCTTCAGTCTTGTAAATCGTTTTTAGGAAGAATGCCAAAGCGAGGACGGCAAGACCATAACCAACATCACCAAGCATCATTCCGAAGAATATCGGGAACATTATTGACATGAATAGAGTAGGATCGATTTCGTGATACTTTGGAATTCCAAAAGTCGTTGTTAGCAACTCAAAGTTTCTAACTCCAGTGGGATTTTTGAGCATCGTCGGAGGATTGAATTCTTTATCCTCTACTTGCTCAACAACGACTTTACCATTAGTAGCAGATTCGATCTCCCTTTTTACCCTGTCAAATTCCTTAGCCGGAACGTATCCAACTATCATAAATGCGTACTTTGAAACAAGAGTTCTAAGAGGCAGTTCTGCTTTTTCCAGTTCTATGCTTAAGTACTCTTCCATTGCCAGCATGAATTCGACTTCTTTCTCTTTGATCTCTTCTAATTCTTTCTCAATTCTCTCTATTTCATCCTGAATTCTTGCTTTTTCGTCGAAAATCTCTTTTATTCTTTCTTCTATGCTGTCAACATCCGGAACTGATATTTCTCTAAATGAGAACTCTTGCAAAACAGCGTAAACTTTTTCCTCTAAGCTCTTCCTGACAAAAACAGCTAAAACGTACTCTTTTTCGTATTCTTTAATGAATATCTCGTAATCAGACGTAATTTCTCTTATTTTTTCCTCTGGATTGTCCCTAACGATACCTACAAAGCACCTTATGTGTTTGTAACCTTTCAAGAGTTTTGGTGGCAATCCAAGAACTCTCAGTGGTTCTAAGTTTTTAAGTTCCTCTTCTATTGATTTAAGCCTATCTGAAAGAGTTTTTATCCTGTCTATCCTTGTACCAATTTCCTGTTGAAATTCGTCGAGTTTCTGCTGTATTTGAGATTCCACTTCACTCACTCTATACTTCCTGCTCGGAAAAACTTTTTCCGGATCGATTTTTAGGTGAGAAATGTAACTCCTCAGGAGGACGAGGTATTTTGAAGTAGTCGATGCTTTCTCTAATGGCTCGCCAAGTTTGAAGTATTCATCCTCGACCGGGTCTTCTATGTGCATTGCATAAGCCTTGTGTAGAGTCTCAGACGTGGTGGCCAAGTAATCCTTAGGCCCCACTACTGAGACCTTAACCATCTTTACCGGCTTAAGCATGCTCCACCATCCCTACAAATTCATTGTACAAAAATTCAGCAGCATTCCAAGCGTTATCCTTACCTTTTTTCTCAACTGCAGAAATCTGCTGTAACCACTGCTCCTTAATCTTAGCTTTTTCCTGCTCAACTTCGGCTTTTGCCTTTTCCATAACTTCAGCTTTAATTTTTTCAGCCTCTTTCTCAGCCTCTTCTATTATTTTTCTCGCCTCTTCCTTAGCTTCAAGAATTATCTGTTTAGCTTTATTTTTCGCTTCCTCGATATCCTGTTCAACCTTTAGCTCGGCCTCTTTAATCCTTTCAAGAATCTCTGTTCTCTCCATGGCGGTCACCCTTAGCATTTTTTAAATAACTCCTCAAGTAGCCAAAATCACGGAAATATTTAAAGTTTGTCATTTTTACTCCACATCTTTTCAGATTATTCGTCCCCGATTATTATTTCATTCAAAAAGAGAAAACTAATAAAGTATTCGAAAAATGGCAGATAGTCCATATACGAAAAACCTAAAAATCTAAAGATTATTCGAATCAAAAATTTTTAAAGATAACAAAGTTTAAATATTAAAATATTAAATGGAGATACATGATACCTCTTGCAGGAATAGCCGTGGTTTTGTTTATTATAATACTTGCAGCAATACTATCGGGAGTAAGGATAATTAGAGAATACGAGAGGGCAGTAATATTCAGATTGGGCAGATTAGTAGGCGTTAGAGGGCCGGGCTTATTTCTAATAATACCTATGCTGGAAAACATGGTTAAAGTTGACCTTAGAACTATAACTTACGACGTTCCAAAACAGGAAACCCTGACTAAGGATAACGTCCCAGTTAGCGTAAACGCTGTCGTTTACTTCAGAGTAACGGATCCAGAAAAAGCAGTTGTAGAAGTGGAAAACTATAGAATTGCTACAGCTCAACTCGCTCAAACTACTTTGAGAAGTGTTATAGGTCAAGTAGAACTTGACGAACTGCTTTCCAATAGAGAAGGTGTAAATTCAAAGCTTAGAGAGATACTCGACAAAGAAACCAATCCTTGGGGTATAAAGGTTACAGCCGTAGAGATAAAAGACGTTGAGATTCCTGAGGAGATGAGGAAGATAATGGCAATGCAAGCGGAAGCGGAGAGAGAAAAGAGGGCAAAAATAATAAAAGCCGAGGGAGAATTGCAGGCATCAAAGACGTTATTAGAAGCATCAAAGATGATAGAGCAGAGCCATGTAGCACCACTACTAAGAGTACTTCAAACTCTAAGTGAAATAGGAATGGTCAACAACACGACAATAGTCCTTCCAATACCGATCGAAATACTTGAGTACTTTAAGAAAAAGAATTAATAAAGAATTAAATTCAAAATCTTTTAATTATTTCGTAAAGAGTATTTCTCTGGGCAACTGGTCTTCCAACAGCTTTAACTGCTTTTACAATTTCCTCAATTCTCGCTGGTCTAAATTCCTTACCAGTTGCTCTAACAACGTTCTCTTCCAGCATAGTTCCACCAAAATCGTTTGCTCCAAAAAACAAAGCTAAAGTAGCTATGTCGAAATCCTGAGTTAGCCAGGATGCTTGAATGTTTCTAAAGTTGTGAAGAACTATTCTCGATATAGCGAGAACCTGTAGATACCTCGCCGCGGAAACTGGATTTTTCACGATACCTTTTTCGTAAAGCTCCGTTCTTTCTGGCTGAAAGGTCCAGCAAACAAAAGCGGTAAATCCGTTCGTTTCCTTTTGCAAGTCTCTAACTCTAAGGAGGTGTTCTACTATATCTTCGTCTTTCTCAACGTGTCCAAACATCATAGTAGCACTGCTCTTAATTCCCAATTCGTGAGCCGTTCTCATAACTTCAATCCAACCATCGCAATCGACTTTCTTAGGGCTGACGATTTTTCTAACTCTATTGCTCAATACTTCCGCTCCTCCACCGGGTAAAGAATCCATCCCCGCTTTTATCAACCTCTTCAAAACATCTCTTATACTCAAACCTTCTTTCTCCGCCAGAAAATAGATTTCAGGAGCTGAAAGAGCGTGGAGTTGAATCTTAGGGTGTTTGGATTTTATTAACTTAAACAGCTTTTCAAACCACTCTATTCCAAGCTCTGGATTCATTCCTCCCTGCAAGAGTATTTGAGTGACTCCGAATCTTTCAGCCTCTTCAATTTTTCTCAGTATTTCCTCGTAACTCAGAACGTATTCTTCTTCCTTTTTTCTCGCATAAAAGGCACAAAACTTGCACTTAGATATGCAAACATTGGTGTAATTTATGTTTCTATCAGCAACAAAAGTTACGAGGTCACCACATTTTTTCTTCCTTATTTCGTCTGCAATTTTTCCCACAACTGGGAGGGGTTGTTCAAATAGATCCATAGCCTCCTCGAAACTTAAATCCTCCCCTCTGAGGTTTTTTTCAACGTATGCTTTATAGTCCATAATCCCTGCACCTCGAAGCGAATTCTTCAAGTCCTTTCTTCTCTTTTTTACCGAGAGAGTATATGAGGATTTTGAAGTACTTTACAAGAAATTCAACTGGAAGTCTGAATTTCAGAGATGCCTCTTCCACTACTTCTTCAAATCTTTTCATACCCTCTTCAACGCTGAATTGTATAGCTCTGTCAACAAAATTAAAATCTTTGTTTTTAAGTGATGCGGAGATACCAAAAACCATTGGATAACCCGTTAAGTCCTTCCACTCCTCTCCAAGATCCATTACCACTCTGTAAAGCATTCTCGCCTTTATAGCTTCATCCCCAATAACAAGAGCTGAATCTGCAATTTTAAGCAATTCGCTTGCACTAATAAAATTAGAAGGTATCAACTTAACGTCCAAGTCTTTCTCTTTTAGAATTATTTTCATTAAATTAACGGAAGTCAAAGTTTGTGCCGTAACTGCTATTTTATCTCCAATTCTGTTTTTTCTTGAAACTACTACAACGCTTAAAACTTCTCCATCCGACGCTATGCAGAATGAATAGTGTTTAAGTTTAAATTCATTTTTAATGTAAAAGTAAGTTGGAACTGGTGCGTAATCTATTTCCCCTAAAACGAGTTTTTCCGCCATACCTCTCGGAGAACTTTCAACTACTTCAAAATTGCCAGAAAGAAACCTGTATGGCAAAAAGTTGTTAACTAACCCGAACTTACCAATTTTAGCTTTCATGAGATTTCCACTACATAGAGTTAAAAAACTGTTCTCAAATTTCTATTACGAATAGTAGTTCAGCTTTGTCTCTCAACAACTCAACGAATTCTCTATCGATATCAGATGCAGATTTATTGGCTTTAACTGCTATCGTTCTTCCGCAAACGTAGTTACTTTTTCTAACGACTATATCTGTAGGATGAGTAAAAGTTAGTTTTTCGTTACCATAGGCTTTTATTTCTTCCTTTAAACCGTACTCCGGTAACTCCAGCCATATCGTTACTGGATTCGGTAACGAGAGGTACCCCTTTATTTCCACTGGAATTTCCGAAATTCCAATTTCGGCGTTTACACCAACTATACAATCGCCTCTTGGAGTTAAATACCGTTCTTTTGTTATTTCAAGTGTAGTTCTGTGAGTCGCTCTAATGTTTGGATGTCCCTCAGCCCTTATCTCCAACCTCACACACATCTCTCCAGTCGCAACTCTTGCAAGCCTCTTCTTTCCACTTTTCCAGAACTTCAGGACTGAAAACTTTCTCTTTTAATTCTTTCCAGCTAACTGTGCATCCGGGAGATAGATTCAGAAGGCTAAGTGCCAATACGTCGAGGTACTTTACCTCCTCCTCTGAGTTAACAGAATACTTACATTTTCCGTTTACCATATACGGGCACTTAGCACAGACGTCATCGACTCCTTCGACTACTAAAACGCCTCGTTTTTTTGCATCTTCAATAACTCTTTCGAGGTTTTCTACAAAAACTTCGTCGTATCCTTCTCCTCTGTAAAACTGAAGGCATATAAGGTGATGACCTCTCAACCTCGGAAACATAAAAGATGTTAAGCTCATTAGATTTTTACCTTTTCCCGGAAACTTAATAACGATGAGTAACTTTGGCATAGGTGTGAGGTACGTACTTGAAGCAGATTATGAAAAAGTTATAAAAGAAATAGAAAATTACTTAAAATCGAAAAATATTAGATACAGTGTAAAAAAGTACTCGAAACCAGAAATGGTGAAATTTAAGCTTGGATTTATGAAAAGCGTTTTGATTATGAAAACTAAAAATAGCGTTTACGTTAAAGTCCCTTCTTCAGAATTCTGTGACGTACTGGCAAAGTTTAAAGCAAAAGTCGTCGTCGGAAAAATTCTGGACTTAGAAGGAATGGAGATAGAAATAGAGATCTTAAAAGCTCAAAAAGAAGCGGCTAAAAAGACGCTAATATTAATAACAGCTTTAACCGTTCTCTCTACACCAGCAATGGTGATAAAAAAAATGCTTCCATACAACTTGTTACTTCTCCTTTTTTCCTTCTTACCAGTTAGAGTTGAAGTTTTGAACATTAACGTATCAGCTTATCCTGCTCTTTATCCCTACTACGCTTACAGAGAGAAAAAACTCAAAAAACTGAAAAAGCTCAAAGAGCTCGAAGAACTCTTTTAAGTGAATCTACGAATTTCGAAACCGTTTCTTCGGTAACGTGAGGCATTACCACACACCTTATAGCCTCAGGCTTTCTTATCGTTGATACGTACCATCCTTCTTTCATCAAAAGCTCCCTAACTCTACAAGCTTTACATTCAAAACACACGACATTCGTAACTGGTTCTATTACAGGTTTTAATCCAAGAGCCTCCACCTCCTCTTTTAAGATTTTAGTTACCCTCATGCACTCCAAAACTATTTTTCTCAGACCATCGAATCCAAGGTGTTTTAGAACGGCGTAAGCGGAAGCTACTCCAGTTCCGGGCCTCGTACCAGTTAACGTGTACTGCTTAGTAGAAGTCAAGTATGGAGTTTCCACTGAAAGAGAGTGTAAGTACTCTTCTTTTCTAAAAAGAATTACTCCAGCTGGTATAGTTGCCAAGCCCATCTTGTGGGGATCAACAGCAATAGAGCAAACACCTTTAACTCTAAAATCAAAGTCTTTATAACCCAAAAAGGGAAGTACAAATCCTCCAAAAGCTGCATCTACGTGTAAGTAAATATCTCTCTCAACTGCTATTTTGGAAAGAGATTTTATATCGTCAACTTGACCGAGTTCGGTCGTTCCAGCTATACCTACAATTGCGAACGTGTTCTCATCTACTAACCTTTCAACATCTGCAACGTCAACTCTGTATTCATCGTCAAGCTTAGCCCTTTTCACTTCAATTCCAAGTAGATCTGCTACTTTGAGAAAGGAGAAGTGGGCTGAATCGGGAACAACTATGTTGCCTTTTCCGTAAACGTTTCTCGCAGCTCTTATAGCTTGGATGTTGCTTTCAGTCCCCCCAGAACTAACGTATCCAACAGCATTGCTATTTCCAAAAAAGTTGCCAAGCATGGATATGAGCTTTTTTTCGAGTTCAAAAGTGCCGGGAAACAATCCCGGATCACCAAGATTTGCTCTAACAAACATGCAGTGTGCTTTAACAGCTACGGGATGAGGATTCGTACACATAGAACTTAAAACTCTCGAATACGGAATATCCTTAGAAAGGTAACTCTCCAACTCTTTCAAAACTTTATCCATGAGCAAAGTTTTTTCCTGCGTTATTAATTTCTTGCCGCAATAGTTAACGTGCATCGGTTGGGCAAAAAAGTCAAAATAAGTTAAATAAGTCAAAATATATATCCAGTAACAACGACTTGTGAGCGTGAAATACACCGTTTCAATACTTACAGGAGGAAGAGGTAGGAGAATGGGTTTTTCGGAAAAACCGTTGCTTAAAATTTGTGGAAAAAGGATAATAGAAAGGATAGTTGAAGAGTTAAAAGATCTTCGAATTTTTATCGTTTGTAGAAAAGACAATGCCGAAATTTACAAGAAATTTGGCGAAGTGATAATAGACGAATTAGAGCTTGGCCCAATAGGTGGCATATACACAGCTCTAAGAAAAGGCAGTACAGTTGTCATAGGAGGAGATATGCCTTTCGTTAAAGCAGAAGTTGTGAAATTTTTGCACGATGAAGGTATAAAAAAGGGTTGCGATGCCCTAATACCAATTTGGAGTGACGGAAAAAAAGAGCCTTTATTAGCTTACTATTCTTCTTCAGCTATAGAAGCTTTTGGAGGAGCTATTTCTGAAAAGAAGTTGAAAATAATGAATGCCGTTGAAAAAATGAAAAAAGTGGAATTCATAAGCGTAGAAACAATTAGAACTTTTGACGAAAATCTTGTTTCTTTTTTTAACGTTAACACGCTGAAAGACTTGAAAAGGGCTGAAGAAATATGCTCGTCGATGAGTATGGCAGGAGAATAACTAACCTCAGAATTGCAGTAACGATGAAATGCAATTTGAGGTGTATTTATTGCCACAGAGAAGGAGAAAAAGAAAGTGGAAAAGAAATGAGCTTAGATGAGATAGTGGAGATAGCTGAGGCATTTAGAGAACTTGGAATAAGAAAAGTAAAGATTACTGGTGGAGAGCCTTTGCTTAGAAGAGATATATGTGACATCATCTCTTCAATGCCTGAATTTCAGGAAATCTCTATTACAACTAATGGCACATTACTGTCAAAGCTTGCAGAAGATTTAAAAGATGCTGGATTGGACAGAATAAACGTAAGTCTCGATAGCTTGAGGAGTGATGTTTACAGATTTATAACGGGAGGAGATGTAGAAAAAGTAGTTGATGGAATAATTGCTGCATGCAATGCTAAGTTAACTCCGGTGAAGATAAACATGGTCGTGATGAAGGATTTAAACGACGATCAAATTGAAGAGATGATGGAATTCGTTTCCTCTTTAAATTCTGAAGAAGTAAAAGCAATATTGCAAGTAATAGAAGTTTTAAGATTGAAATCTCTGGAAAAGTATTATGTGGACATTTCCAAAGTAGAGAGAAAAATAGCTTCAATGGCAGAAGCCGTTGTTTTGAGAGAGATGCATTTTAGAAAGCAGTATAGAGTGGGAGATGTAGTGGTTGAATTCGTTAAACCGTGTAAGGAGTTCTGCATGCACTGCAACAGAATAAGGGTTACATCGGACGGAAAGATAAAACCATGCCTGATGAAGGAAGAGAGCATAGATGCAAGAGGGTTAAGAGGGAAAGAATTAATTGAAGCGATTAAAAAAGCTGTGAAGATTAGAAAGCCATACTACTAAGTTATTAACTTCTTCAGCTCGTTCCAAATGCTGTCAACTTTTCTCTTTACATCCTCACTCATCTCTACTACTTCTGGCCATTCCCTCTCAAAACCTTCTTCCTTCCACTTCTTAGTTGCGTCTATGCCCAGCTTTCCACCGAGGTTTGGTAGGTAAGTCGAATGATCTAAGCTATCAATGGGACAGGATGGAATTAAAACTACATCTCTTGCCGGATCAAACCTACTCGTAACAGCCCAAAGAACTTCTTTAAGATTTTGAACGTTAACATCACTGTCAACAACGATTACGATTTTTGTCAAAGATAGCATACCCATACTCCAAAGGGCAAACATTACTTTCTTTGCATGTCCGGGGTATCTCTTCTCAATAGACACTATGGCGAGGTTGTGAAAGCAAGCTTCAACTGGCAAGTTTATGTCAACTATTTCGGGGTGAATCATTTTTATTAAAGGCAGAAATATTCTTTCCGTAGCTTTTCCAAGCCAAGCGTCCTCCATTGGGGGTTTACCAACGACTGTTGCGTGATAAATTGGATTTTCTCTCCTCGTAACGCATTCTACATGAAATACTGGATACGGCTCAGGTGGTGTGTAATACCCCGTGTGATCTCCAAAAGGTCCCTCAATTTTAAGTTCGTCTGGCTTAACATAGCCTTCCAAAACTATCTCAGCTGTTGCCGGAACTTTCAAATCAACGGTTTCACATTCCACCAACTTCAGTCGTTCTCTTCTAATAAAGCCGGCAAACATGAACTCGCTTAAGTTCTCTGGAAGAGGGGCGGTTGAAGCGTAAAGCGTTGCGGGGTCAACGCCTATCGCTACCGCAACTTCAAGCTTTCCGTTTTTCTCTGCAATCTTTTTTAAGTGTAAAGCACCGTGCTTGTGTACTTGCCAGTGCATTCCGGTAGTTCTTTTGTCGAAAACTTGCATTCTATACATTCCTGCATTGAGTTCTCCCGTTTCCGGATCCTTAGTTATGACAACTGGTAGAGTTATGAATCTACCACCATCCTTAGGCCAGCACTTCAGAATTGGAAATTTGTCCAAGTTCGGTTCTTCAACAACTTCTTTACACGGAGCTTTTTTTACTGTTTTTGGAACAAAAGCAGCTATATCTTTTATTGCACTTATGCTCTTTATTCCATCGAGAAACGAAGTTGGTCTAAGCTTTGTGAGCTCCACAAGTCTCTCACCTATTTCTTCAAGCCTTTCAACTCCAAGAGCCAATTTCATTCTCCTCTCAGTACCAAATGCATTCATGAAAACGGGAATGTCGTATCCTTTCGGATTTTCAAAAAGGATTGCTTTTCCACCAGATTTAACAGCTCTATCTGCTATTTCAGTCATTTCTAAAATAGGACTAACTTCTCTCTTAATTCTCGCCAATTCACCTTCACTTTCGAGTTTTTCTATAAATTCTCTTAAATCCTCGTACATAGGCTTTCGACGAATGGAAACTTAATAAAGGTTGACGAAGGTACTAAAAACTGTTATTAAAATAAAACACAATAATAAAAATTAAAAATTTTTAGTGGAATTCCCATTCTATGAACGGTTCTTCTAAATCTACCATTGCATTTACCATCAATTCAACCAATCCACCATAGTATATACTGAGCCTTTCAGGTGCTTTGTAGTAGGAAAGCATATCTCTTATTGCACCTTTGCAGTTCGAGCATGGTGCGCAGATATACTTATTTATGCTCGGATCTAAGCAATCTTTGAAAGCTTCAAGTACCTGCTTGAACTTCATTCTCGTTGCAACAGCGTTTCTCCATTCGGGGAAGTTCATGGATGTCATTATTGCAAAGCCACTTCCACCACCGCAACAATAGTTGTAAACTCCGTGCGGCTCCATCTCTCTAAATTGAGGAGCCAATTTTCTCAATATCTTTCTCTGCGGTTCAACAACTCCCATAAGCCTTACCATGTTACATGGATCGTGCAGAGTTACGGGGAAGTTGTTTTTCTCTGGATCAAAGTTTATTTTCTCCTTCTTTACTATTTCCCACAATATAGGCATACAGCTTTCTCTCGGAATCCATATATCGTCGTGCAAAACTCTATCTGCAACAACCGTTATAGCTTTGTGAGCATGTCCACATTCACCAACCACTATTTTATTGACCTCAAGTTTGTTAGCTATTTCCGCATGCTTAGCTGCTACTCTAGCCAACTGCAAATCATCGTACCAAACTCCGTAGTTGACGGCATCGTAAGCTACTTGCTCACTGCTAAGAGTCCAGCTTAACCCAGCTTCTTCAAACAGAATTGCAAATGCTGCTGGATTTTCTGGCCAGCTTAAGAATTCTCCAGCGTTGTGTATGAGCAATATGTCCGCTCCCTTTTCATCAACCGGAATTTTTATTCTCTTACCAATCTTGTCTTCTATGTCATCTTCAATAAACTCTATTATGTCCCTAACTCCATCAGGGGTTAAACCCGTGCTCGAACCTACTTTTAAGTGTTGTACTGTACCCAATTCGTGTAATGCTTTTGGAGCTATACCCATTTCCTGACTAAAAAGCTTTCTAATTTCGTGACTTATAAGTCCATTATCAACGCCTATAGGGCAAGTTTGAGTGCACCTCCTGCAAAGAGTGCATCTATAAGCAGATTCAGCCAATCTAAGCAGAGTTTTTGCGTTTAACTCTATATCTCCCGCCACAAACTTTCCGAAAATCTTTCCTGCTGGAGTACAGTACTTCTTCCAAATTCTCCTAAGAATTTCAGCCCTCCAAGTTGGCTTGTAAACTTCCTGCTTTCCGCTCATTATGTATATCGGGCAAGCATTGCTGCAAGTCTGACATTTAGCACAGTATTCCAATGAAAGCAATAGCGGTTGAAGGAAAGTCCAGTTACCTTCCTTAGTCAGCAATTTGTTAAGACCACTCAGAAAACTCTTAACGAGTCTTTCTTCCTCTTCCTTGTTTTGAGGTTTCCAAGGCAAGTCTATAGCAATATATCCATCCAAATCAGTAGCGTATTTTTCCCTCCATTCCGGCTTAGGATCTGTAAGTTCAGGCTCCATCCCCGGCTTGTCATACGGTGGTGGAAGCTTTTCCAAATCTCTAACTGTAAGTTTAACAAGTTGATCAACAGGAGAAGCCGCATCTTCGGGCTTTATTTCTCTACTCAATATCTCCACCTCCCCCATTCATCTTTGGGGCTTTCAAGAGCGTTTTCATCCCAACTCTTACCGGTATCAACATGTGGAGCGCTCCACGGCATTGGTAGTTTTGTTAGTTCCCTAACTTTTGCTTCTACTTTACTACCCGGTACATTCAGTTCATCGTCCCACAGAACTTTGTGGAAAGTGAAGTACTTCCCAATAAAGTGGGACATCTTTGTAAACGGTATGTATATCCACAACAGGCACAAGAGAACTACATGCACCTTAGCAATAGTTGTTAGCTTTGGAAGATATGCCGCATTAAAAGCAACTAAGGCTTTCATGAATTCCATTGCATGCTGAAAATGGGGATCGTACGTAATCCAAGTGGCTATTCCTGTTAAAAGTACCACGAGTATGAAGAACAGGTTAAAGATTTCGACGCCTACAGTGTAATTACCCATATCTCTGTCACTAAACCTCCTGATTATCAAGCCGATACATCCAAGAGTTGCAGCTATTATGCCAATTGTTCCGCATATCTGGATGAGGTAGTAAACGATCGTAGCCAAAGCTGGTATGCTTATGTAAACGCTAAGAATTCCATGAACGAACAGTAGGAAAAACCAAGCTAATATGAGGTATATCCCTGCGTGAAAAGGATACGTAAGCCACCAAAGAGGTCTTTTGTACTGATAAACCCTTTTTATAAAAAGCATCTCTGAGAACATGTCTTTTAACTCACCTGCAAGAGTTGTCTCCCTCGGTTTTTTCCAGTAATCGACTTCTTCTATGTAACTACCACCGTAGTGATGCCTGCCCGCCTCGTGTGGAACCGGATAAAGCTCCCACCTGAGGTGCATGGGCATCGAAGACCACTTAATCCACTTTGATGCAACCACAATTACGAAAATAGCAAACGCTGCATATGATAAAGCCATCAACGCTGAAAGCATGCTCTACCAGCACCTCCCGGTTTTTGGAGTGATGCCGTTTAGTAAAGTATATAAGTTTTTTGTTTTATAACATTAGACTTCTAATTTTGGACATTAACTTATAAATAATGCGAGTTATTCTTATAGTTTATTCTCTGAAAAGTAATAAAGACAGCTATTGGTTTGAAAGAACACCAGTAATGTTCATGATTGATAGGAAAGGTACTAAGCAAAAGCAATCTCTTTCGAAAACGTAAAAAACAAAATCTGTTTCTAAAATTGGTGTGGTAGAAAACAATTGGTTGAAAATAACAACGCACGAAATGATAAGAAACGGGACGTGGTGTTACAAAGACGGTATTTTCTTCATTTGTATTGAAAATAACATAATTGGATTTAACGGAGACTACCTTTTTCCAGATAACATGAGTATTAGAGAAAAAAAGAGAGTAAAAAATAAACTGAAGTTTGTGTTGGGAATAGACATAAACTTGGACGACTTTTACTCCGAAATAGCAGATACAAAATTTTCATTTCTTATAGATGAATTCTACGGTCTTAGAAGTCCAGCAGCTGTTACAGCTTATCAAGCCATAGTAGAAACAATAGCACAGCAGCAAGTGAGTTTCGAATTTGCTATGAAAACCATAGAGAACTTAGTAAAAATTGCAGGTAAAAGAGTTGAAGAAAATATTGAAGGCAAAAAAGTAAAATTGTACAGATTTCCCACTGCTGAGGAAGTTGTAAAAGTTAAAGACAAACTTGGAGAAGCTAAGCTTGGTTACAGAAAAGAGTACATAAAAGAAATCAGTGAAAAATTAATTAGAAAAGAAATTGACTTAAACAAGGTTGAAAAAATGAGTGAAGAAGAGGCAATAAAGTACATGACAAGTTTTAGAGGTATTGGTAGGTGGAGTGCTGAGCTTTTCTTGACTTACACTTTCAGAAAAAATACCTATCCCGCTAATGATCTCGGAATAAGGAGAGGTGTAGCAAAGATACTTGGAATCGGAGTTAAAGAAGTAAAAGAAAGAGATGTTAGAGAGTTAATAGAACCTTTTGGTAAGTGGAAGAGCTTACTCGCATTTTACATAACGTGCTACGATAGAAGAGAACAAAGTAAAATACGTGCGAAAGGCTGAAATAAAATCGAAATGCTTTAACTTTTGTGAAAGAAAAAGTAGGTTTCTGGTCGGCTGTAGCTATAGGAATTGGAGGAATGGTTGGAGGGGGGATATTTGCTGTTTTAGGTTTAGCAGTTCAACTTTCAGGTGGTGCAACACCTATAGCTTTTTTTATAGCTGGATTGATAGCTCTAATAACTTCCTACTCCTACGCAAAGCTCACAGTTACTTATCCAAGTCCAGGAGGGACGGTGGAATTTCTTAACAGAGCTTTTGGAAGAGGCGTAATTACTGGTTCCTTAAACATCCTTCTCTGGGAAAGTTATATAGTAATGTTATCTCTTTACTCCTACGCTTTTGGAAGTTATGCCGCAAGCTTTTTTCCCCACCATATTCAGTTTTACAGGCATGTATTTACAACTTTAATAATTGTTTTAATGACCGTCCTAAACTTAATGAGCGCCGGAGTCGTTGGTGAAGTAGAAGAGTACATAGTGGCTTTTAAAGTTGCAATTCTTCTATTTTTCGTTTTAGCCGGTTTGTGGAGTATAGACTTTTCAAGGTTTAACTCTCACATTCCATCAGCCCTAAGGTTAGTTGCTGGAGGTATGATAATTTTTCTTGCCTACGAGGGATTTGAGCTTATAGCTAACACTGCAATGGACGTGGAAGACTTATCTTTCCTACCAAAAGCTTACTACACTGCAGTAGGGTTTGTAATCTTCCTCTACGTTTCCGTAGCCATAGTTACAGTTGGAAACTTGCCATTTCAACAAATAATAAACGCAAGAGATTACGCATTAGCTGCTGCTGCAAAACCCTTTCTCGGAGAGGCAGGATTTACGTTGATAGCAATAGCCGCACTTCTTTCAACTGGCTCGGCAATAAACGCTACTCTATACGGTTCTGCGAGAGTTAGC
The DNA here is from genome assembly GCA_026985525.1 of Archaeoglobaceae archaeon. GTDB lineage: Archaea > Halobacteriota > Archaeoglobi > Archaeoglobales > Archaeoglobaceae > WAPX01. The sequence continues at coordinate 15,063 of JALSQI010000034.1, read as the reverse complement.
TACATTATAGCCAAGTACAGAGAAATGCCCGCTTTCATGGAGAAAAAGGTGTGGAGCAAACCAGTTGAAGGTTTGCTTTTAACTTCAGCTTTAACTCTTGTTATGGCAAACACGCTAAACCTCTCCAACATATCAACACTTGGAAGTTCGGGTTTCCTCATAATATTCTCCGCCGTCAACTTAGCAAACCTAAGGCTTAGAAAAGAAACAAAGTCCAACAAATTAATAACCTCTTTCGGCTTTGTAACCTGCATACTCGCTTTGATAACTTTACTTTCCGTTACAGTTAAAAGCATAACTGACTTATTAATACTAATTGCTATGATAGGTAGTGCTTTTGCATTTGAATCTGCTTATAGAGTATTCATCAAAGAAAACGCATGAGATCACTCATTTTTAAAAGTGGAGTTAACTCTACGCCTTCATCTCTAAATCTTTTAACAGCGCCTTCTTCTCTATCAACAACAACTATTACTTGTGATACTTCCGCTCCCAATTCCCTAACTCTGCTAACGGTAGAAAGAGCTGAACCGCCAGTAGTAGTTACATCTTCAACAACAAGAACTCTTTCACCTCTTTCAACAACACCAACTAAATCGCTTTCTATTCCATATTCTTTCTTTTTCTTTCTAAAAATAGCCATTCTTTTTCCAGTTTTCAATGAAAGAGCTGTTGCGAGTGGAACGCCGCCCAACTCTATGCAAGCTATCGAGTCGAATTCCTTAGCCAAGTAAACCATTTGATTAGTTATGTCCTTTAGTAAATCTGGATAAGTGCAAGCTAATTTTACGTCAACGTAAACGTTACTCCTTTTTCCAGAAGAAAGAACAAAGTTTCCTTTTTTTACAGCTCCAACTTCTACCATTCTCTTAGCTATCTTTTCTATATCTCTTTCAACCATACAAATCACCAAGGAACATCCTTTAGTCCCAGTTTATATGCTATTACGTTTGTAACTCTGTGCAATATTGGAGTTATTACAAAAGCTACAACTAAAACGGGCAGTGAGAAGAGCTTAGAAAAAGCTTCTCTGCATAAAAACCAAGAGAGAAATAGTGAAAATAGGAGAAAATCGTACTGATCCAACAACGGAAACTTTCCACCCCTATCCACTCCAAACCTTCTCTTCACAAAACTTCCAGCGCAATCACCAGCTAAGGAGCCGAAAGATAAAGCAAAAACAAGCTTCAAAAATTCTGGATAAGTTAAACTTGAAAAAACATGAAAGCCAAAAAAAGTTTCAATCAACAGCTCTAAGTGAGCTATGAATATACCTCCAACAACTCCAGCAAAAAACCCCTTAAAAGTCTTACCATCACCTAAAATCCTTTTTCCGTCGATGAAGTTCTTTCCTAAGTCCAAGGGTTTTCCACCACCAAAAACGACTGCAAAGTTATTGGGAGTGTATGCTGGTAAGAGTAACCAGATCGCAATAAACAGAAACCATAACACTTCGAAAATCATGTAACAGAATTGTAAGTAGAGTATATATTTTTGTTTCTTAACTGGCGGAAATTTGATATAACCTCAAATATTAAAAGTCGTTATACGGAGGTGTAAACGTGAGTATATTCAATCCAAAACCCAAGAGCAAAGAGATAAGAGAAGTTAAACTCCCGTACAAAACGATTTCTCTTTGCCCCCAATGTTTAAAAGTCATTAATGCTACTGTTTATGAGGAAGATGGGAAAGTAATGATAAAGAAGCAATGTCCAGAGCACGGCGAGTTCGTTGACGTTTACTGGGGAGATGTGGAGATGTTCAAAAAAGCCTCTCGCTTTGCTCACGACGGCAAAGGAATAGAAACTCCAAACACCGACGGTAGAAACGGGTGTCCTTTTTCTTGCGGTTTATGCCCAATGCATAAGAGTCACACAGCGTTACTCAACATAGTTTTGACGAATAGATGTGATTTAGCTTGCTGGTATTGCTTCTTTTACGCTAAGAGAGCGGGATACGTTTACGAGCCAACTTTACAACAGATAGTAGAGATGGTCAGAATAGCGAGAGACATGAAGCCAGTTGGATGCAACGCCGTTCAGCTGACTGGAGGAGAACCGACGCTTAGAGAAGACTTAATAGACATAATAAGAGCTATAAAAAACGAGGGAATAGAACACATACAGCTTAACACCAATGGAATAAAACTTGCAAGAGACTCCGAACTTTCAATTAAGGTAAAAGAGGCGGGAGTCAATACCGTTTACCTATCTTTCGACGGAGTAGATGAGAGTACGAATCCCAAAAACATAAAAGAAGTTCCAACCATACTCGAAAACTGTAGAAGAGCTGAACTTGGAATAGTTTTCGTTCCAACCGTAATAAAAAGCGTAAATGACCACCAGATTGGTGATATAATAAGGTATGCGATAAAAAACATGGATGTAGTTAGAGGTGTGAACTTTCAGCCAGTTAGCTTAGTTGGAAGTATGCCTAAGAAAGACAGGGAAAAGTACAGGATAACTATTCCAGACGTTATCAAAAAAATAGAAGAACAAACCGATGGTGAGATTTCCCGCTGGGACTTCTACCCCGTTCCGAGTGTAACACCTATAACGCACATAGTAGAAGCTATAACGGGAGAGCCTCAATACGAATTCAGCTGTCATTTCGCATGTGGAATGGCAACCTATGTTTTCGAAATAGATGGTAAAGTCGTTCCAATAACCAGATTTGTAGATGTAGAGGGATTTTTCGAGTACTTAGATGAAAAAGCCGAAGAGCTGGCAAATAGCAGAATAAAAACTATAAGGATGTTAAAAGGAATATTAGACGTTAGAAAGTTCGTTGATCATTCTAAAGCTCCAAAAGGATTTGACATTAGCAAAATACTGTTTGAAGTATTGGTTAGACACGACTATTCAGCCTTAAGTGAGTTTCACGTTAGAACTCTTTTCATAGGAATGATGCATTTCCAAGACCTGTACAACTACGACATAGAGAGAGTAAAGAGGTGTGTAATTCATTACGCTACGCCAGATGGAAGGATTATTCCATTCTGTGCATTTAACGTATTGCCAGAGATTTACAGAGACAAAATACATGCGGAATTCAGCATACCCCTCGAGGAGTGGGAAAGAAAAACAGGGAAGAAGTTGAAAGATGAGATATTCAGAGTTGTAAAAAGGCCGAAGTAAAGAAGTAAAGGGTAAAACTGAAAAAACCAGCATATTAGCAGAAGTTATGAAAGTTACCATAACGAACTGGGATTACATGGACAACTTATGTAAAAAACTTGCAGAGCAGATAAGAGAGGACGAATTCAAGCCAGACTGCATTGTGGCCCTCGCGAGAGGTGGATGGTTTGCAGGCAATATCCTTTGTGATATGCTTGGTATAAACAACCTCATAAGTGTCAGAGCTAAACACTATTCAGCTACGACAAAACTCATACCGGAAATAGTAAAAGAGGATTTTTCACACGCTAAGGGAAAAATTCTGATAGTTGACGATGTGGCAAAAACGGGAAAGAGCCTCGAACTTGCAGAGGAGTTGTGCGATGGGGAAGAAGTAAAAACAGCAGTACTCATGCTTATGCAAAGCTCCTCGTACATTCCACACTACTTCGGAGATTACATAGTTGAAGATGTTTGGATAGTATTTCCATGGAACTTCTACGAAGAAATGATAGATTTAATAGAAAGAGTTGTTGGGGAAGAATACCTCTGCCTGTGGGAAGTGAAGTGGAGGCTATATGAAACTTATGGTATAGACCCCGTATCTCTTGAAATCTCCCAGCCCGGAAAGTTGGAAAGCGTATTGAACGAAATGGTTAGAAGAGGTATTTTAGAAGTGGGAGAGAGAAGAGGGGAAAGAGTTTGGAAACGCCGTTAAAGAGGTATAATTTGATATGTTCGGGAGAAAGATTAGCCAAATTTTTGATAGCGAGGAGTATAGAAGCTGAAAGAGTTGGAACTGAGGACTTAGAGAGAGAACACAACAGACTAAAAAGAGAATTTAAAAAGTTGTTGAAAGAAGAAAGCTTAGCAGAACCTGAATTTCCAGATTACTCCTTTCTCCACATTAAAGCAGAACTTTTAAAGTTAAGACTCAAGAACTGCAACTTTTGCGAAAGGAGGTGTGGAGTTAACAGATACGAAAGTAAGGGCTTTTGCAAGTGTGGAGTGGAAAGCTATTACGCTTCAGAATTCCTTCACATGGGTGAAGAAGATGAGCTAATACCGTCTCACACGATATTTTTCAACAGATGCACTTTTGCCTGCGTTTTCTGTCAGAATTACGACATAGTTTATGAGGACGACTACCTCGTAAATCCAGAGGAAATGGCAAAAATAATAGAGATCAGGTTTTTACAGGGTAGCAGAAACGTCAACTTCGTCGGAGGTAATCCGGATCAACACGCTCACACGATAATGGAAATACTATGCAATGTGAGGGTTAACATACCAGTCGTTTGGAACTCCAACATGTACCATAGCGAAGAATTAGCTGAAGTTATAGAAGACGTCGTTGATGTTTGGCTTGGCGATTTTAAATATGGTAGAGATGAGTGTGCAGAGAAGTATTCAAAAGTAAAAAATTACTGGAAAGTCGTTACGAGAAACTTTAAAAGAGCGTATGAGAACGGAGAAATTCTCCTCAGACACCTCGTAATGCCAAACCACCTCGAATGCTGCACGTACAAAATAGCAGAGTGGGTTAGCAAAAACATACCAAATGTAAAGTTTAACATGATGTTTCAATACAGACCAGAATACTTAGTTGCAATGTATCCCGAAAAGTGGAAAGAAATTGCAAGAAGGCTCAACAGAGAAGAAATGAAAAGGGCTATGGAAATTGCAAGAGAGTTTAACTTAAACCTCGTTTAGTTCGTATAACTCTATTCTTCCGTTCAAACACAGTTCAACTCTTAAAACATCGCTGACTTCTATGCACATAGCTGAAGGAATCATTGACGCATTACCACCGCTCCAAACCCCAGTAGCAGATCCGGGATTGAGTAAAATTACATCTCCAGCATATACGTCGTGGTGATGCGTATGCCCCGATATTAAGACGTCAACACCCATTTCAATTGCAAGTTCTTCAAGTTGTTTTCTATCCCCTCTCGGATATATTCCGTGTCCGTGAACCAACCCAAACCTTAGCTTTGCTACAAATTTCTCCCTTAAAGGCAAGTTCAAATAATCCATATTGCCTCTAACGGCGTAAACTTTCTTAGCACGGCTCACCTTAGCTATTTCGGAAATAACGTTTTTGAGTGTAGCATCTCCTGTAAAAGCTAAGATGTCATAACCTCTGCTGATAAAATTCCTTATGGCATTTGGTATTCCCTCAGCCCTATCGGGAATGTGAGTATCACCTATTGCCAAAATTCTCATAAAATACATTAAAATCTAAAAGTTGTAAAAAGTTTTTATGCCTGCTTTCTGTATTCTTCTAAAACAGCGTTTACTATCTTTTCTCTCGCCTCTTTACTTGCTGGATGGAATACATCTTGGAAAGACCCATCCTTAAGCCTTCTACTCGGCATGCTAACCCAAAGGCCGTTCTCACCTTCAAGAACCTTCAAGCCCTTAACAACAAACTCGTTGTCAAGGGATACAGACGCATACGCTTTTACAGCTCCATCTCCCTTCGCCTTGTATATTCTAACTTCCGTAATTTCTACCAATTCAAACTCCTCCTGCTCTTATTTCAGGCAAGTTAGATAAGGGAGTATTTAAACTTTGTTGTTGAGTCCGTGAGCTATTAATTTTGCAAGCACGAAAGCGACAACAGAAGATATTGATAGCTCAAATAGAGCGGTATTAAAGTCGGGCAAACCGTTGTGTTGAAGCCACAGAATTCCGTTTATTACGCAAGTAACAAAAAAAGTAGCAAAAGCCGAAAGTATTGCTCCGCTAATAAGCAGGTAAGGCATTTCTACACCTCTATGTTCTAAGAGTATTGTGAACATTATGTAAAACAGTGCAAACGCAAAAGCTACGTATTGCGGGTAAAAGTAAATCTTAAAAGTTTTCACGATGCCATAAAGCCCGTAAGCCCACAGAACAAAAATTAACCCAAAACCGAACGAAATTGCTATGTTAATTGCACATTTTCCGATTACGTTCTCTTCACCAAAGGACATGGAAAAAAGTTGATTAAACGCAATTAAACGTTTCTTATTACACCCTCTTCTTTAGATTTCTTAGAATTTGTCAAGGGTTTTGTCAGGGGTATAAACGTAATCATAAAAATTTTTTTATTTTAAGCTCTGGAAAATCGATTTAATGCTTTATGTTTTCATCGATGAAAGTGGAGATTTGGGATTTACCAAGAAATCTACAAAATACTATGTAATTGCTTGTATAGAAACAAGAAACTTGTTGGGATTATTGTTCAGAGTAATTAAAAAAGTAAGAAGGACCTTAGGTAAAAAGAAGAAAAACATACCTGAGTTCAAATTTGCAAGATCTGATGACGTTATACGAGAAAGACTCTTGAAAAGAGTAGTAGAGGAAGATTTACTCTTTTCTGCTATTGTTCTTCAAAAACAAATGGTTTATAGTTATTTACGAAACAGAAAAGATAAATTGCACAATTATCTGACAGGATTTATAGCCGAATCCTTAAATTATGAGTACAGCAATGAAAAAGAATTCAAAATAATTGTAGATAAATTTATAATGAGCGAAGAAAAAAGAAAAGAATTCAATTGGTATTTGAAACACAAATTATTGAATAGTTATGGACGTTCAAACCCACCAAAAATTGAAATTGTCCATAAAGATTCCCAACAGAATCCGGGTTTACAAGTTGCGGATTTTGTAGCTGGTGCAGTTTTTCAATATTATGAACGTGGGAAATGTGAGTTCTACGAGATTATCAAACCAAAATTAAGGTTAGAATTAAAAAAGTGGTTTTAACGGCGGCCCCGTCCTACTCCATCCCACCCCGCTTACGCGGGCCTCATCGTTTCGGACGGAGGGAGGCACAAACCTCGACCTTACCCGCCCCAAAATCCAAAGAGTTTAATGTTTTTAGCTTATAGCAGTGTGATTACTAAAAATATATAAAGTTTTCTAATGTGTGATTGCCTATGATTACGGTTGATTTGCTTAGTTGTCAAAAAATTACAAAAAACTACACCTTACATCTTCTCTATTGCCTCTATCCCAAGCAATTCCAGACCGTTTCTAAGAACGATTCTGCAAGCTTCAACTATAGCCAACCTATGACTTCTCAACTCTCCAGCTTTTAAAACTGGATGTTCAGTGTAAAAGTCGTTGAACTTCGAAGCTACATCCATTAAATACTCTGCAAAGACGTTGGGCCTTAAGCTCTTTATCGACTTCTCAACAACCCAAGAAAACTTAGAAAGAAGTATTATCAGTTCTCTTTCCACTTTACTACACATTTCTGCTGAAAAAGCGAACTCTTCATCAACTTTCCTGAGTATGCTACAAGCCCTCGCGTGGGAGTATTGAATGTATGCAGAAGTTTGCCTTCTAAAGTCAAGAGCTTTGTTCCAGTCAAACGTCATGGGCTTTTCGGGTGCAACTTTTACGAAATCGTATCTTAAAGCTCCAACAGAGACGGCTCTTGCTATTTTCTCTTTTTCTTCATAACTTAGATCTTCTCTTTCGTCAACTATCTTTTTCGCTTCATAAAAAACTTTATCTATTAGTTCATCTGCTGAAATAAACTTTCCCTTCCTCGTACTCATAGAACCTTCGGGTAAGGAAACGAATTCGAAAAAAACTATTTCCGGAGGTTTAAATCCAAGAGCCTTTATTATGTCCTGTAATTGCCTGCCAATAAGTTTGTGATCAGCACCGAGCACGTTGATGAACGTATCATAATTCTCGTTTTTCCAAACGTGATAGGCTAAGTCTCTTGTAACGTAAAGAGTCGTACCGTTTTTTCTCCTCACAACAACGTTTTTTTCATATCCAAGCTTTTTCATGTCTATTACTAAAGCTCCATCATCCTCGCTAATCATGCCTTTTTCTTCAAGCATTTCAATAATTCTATCCACGTAGCCATTTCTAACAAACTCAGATTCCCAAACGTAATCGTCGTGCTTAACATTTAACTTACAGAGAGTTTCTTTTATACCTTCAAGTGCTAAATTCACAACTTCTCTAAAAAGGCTGATAACTTCCTCACTTCCTCTCTCGTACTCAAGCATTAGCTTTTCTACGTCCTTCTCAAGTTCTTGATTTTGTTCTATTTCTTTATTCATTTTTATGTAAACATCTACTATTGCATGATCAGGTTTTTTTGATTTATCAATTCCAAATTTTGAAAATCCAAGACAGGCAATAGCTATCTGCCTTCCCATATCGTTCACGTAGTAGTGCGTTCTAACGTTAAAACCTGCTTTTTTGAACATTCTTGCAAGAGTGTCGCCTATTATAGAATTCCTTATATGCCCTATGTGCAAGGGCCCATCCGGATTGGCAGAAGTGTGTTCTATTAGCACTTTTTCATCACTTAACGAGAAAGAACCGTAGTTCTCATCTTCTCTAATTATTTTCTCAACTGTATCTTCGAGAAATTCCTGATTTACGTAGAAATTTATGTAACCTTTAACGCTTTCTATTTTCCCAACATAACTTACTTCGCTCAAGTCAAGAGAAGACACTATTTCCTCTGCAACTTCATCGGGTTTTTTCTTCATTTCTTTGGCGAGCTTAAAAGCAATTGTAGTACACAGCTCAGCATGCTCGCTCTCTCTCAAAAACCTCTCCTCACCGTAATCTCCGAGTAACCTGATTACTTCCTGTCTGAGCTTTCTGAACATGCCGGAGATTAAACTGTAGCTTATAAAGAGTTAACGCAGTTAAAACTAAAAATCCTTGCTAACTAATTCCCAACGTGAAGTGCGTTGTTTGTGGTAAAAATAGTGAAAGAAGCTTGTGTGTTGATTGCTATCTGAAAAAAAACAGAATAGTTGAAATAGAAGACGTAGAAGTTACTGTTTGCCCCAGATGCGGTATGTTTAGAGTTAGTGGTAAGTGGAAATCTGTAGATTTATTAGAAGCTGTTAGCTCAGAAGTAGAAAAAAAATTGAGAGTTCACCCCGATTTTAAAGTCGAAAGAGTTGAACTCAAAGTTGGAGAAAAAGGAGAACTGTTGCTTGGAGGTTCTTTTTGGAATAAAGACGTAGAAGAATTTTTAGAGTTCGAAATTAAATTAAAAAAAGTTCTCTGCGAAAAATGTAGTAGAGAAGCTGGAGGTTACTACGAGTGTATAGTACAGCTAAGAGCTGACAGAGAGCTTGAAAAAAGTGAGATAGACGAAGTCAACAGAATCGTATTGGAAACGATTGAAAAAGCCAAAGAAGATACGAAGGCGTTTATAAGTAAAGTAGTCGAGAGAAGAGAAGGAATAGATTATTACATAGGTGGTAGAAATATTGGAAGAAAGATTTCAAAAAGCATAGTGGAAAAATTCGGTGGAAAAATCACGGAGAGTAAGAAAATAGCTGGTAGAAAAGATGGAAGGGATATCTACAGATTTACGTATTCAGTCAGATTGCCAGCTTATAGAAAAGGGGATATCGTTTCATCTGAAAATAAAATTGTGGTAGTTACAAATCCAAAGCTAAAAAAGGGCTTAACTCTTCCAGAATTAAAGAACGTAAATCTCAAAGACGCAAGAGTTGTTGTAAGGAGAGAAAACATCGAAGAAGGAATTATAGTCAACTGTGATAAGTACGGCATGGAAGTTATGAGACTTAGCACTGGAGAAGTCGTAACTGTTGAAAGGATAAAAGAATTAAAAGTTGGAGATAGAGTAAAAATATTTGAAGTTGAAAAGAAACACTACGCATTTCCAGAAAAATTGTAGTGCTACTTTCTCCTCCTTCTCCTATCGTTCATACTATCCAGCAGCTCTTCAAACTCCTCATCCGTTACGGGGGTAAGTTCATCCATATAGTCGAACTTCTTCCCTCTCCTCAAATCCATCCCCTTTTGAGGATTTTTCCAAAATTCAAAAAATAAAGAGTATATATCTCTTTTGGTTGTGCTTCAGCAAAGTTTTATATACCAGCCACATGTTAAGCTGGAAGAGTTTGAGTGAAGAGCTAACGAAAGTTTGAAAAGCTGTTTAAACTCGAAATTTAATAACGAGGAGGAAAGGAGGAGGTGCGTATGGCGAAGGAGAAAGAACACATTAATGTCGCCATGATAGGGCATGTGGATCATGGCAAAAGCACCCTGATAGGCAGGTTGCTGTATGAGGCTGGAGAAATTCCGGAGCACATAATAGAAAAGTACAGAAAAGAAGCTCAGGAGAAAGGTAAAGCAACTTTCGAGTTTGCTTGGGTAATGGATAGGCTCAAAGAAGAAAGAGAGAGAGGTATAACGATTGATATAGCTCATAGAAAGTTCAAAACAAACAAGTATGAAATAACAATAGTTGACTGCCCTGGACACAGAGACTTCATAAAGAACATGATAACTGGTGCCAGCCAAGCTGATGCGGCAATACTCGTAGTTGCAGCTGATGATGGTGTGCAGGCACAGACTAAGGAGCACGTGTTCTTGGCAAGAACTCTCGGTATAAACCAGATGATCGTAGCGATAAACAAGATGGATAAGGTAAATTACGATGAAAAGAGGTACAACGAAGTAAAAGAGCAAGTAGCAAAATTGCTCAGAATGGTTGGTTATAAAGTTGACGAGATACCGTTCATACCAACTTCAGCTTACTATGGAGATAACGTGTTAAAGAGAAGCGATAAAACTCCTTGGTACAAAGGTCCAACGATATTTGAAGCTCTTGACAACCTGAAACCACCAGAGAAGCCCATTGACAAACCACTGAGAATACCCATACAGGACGTTTACTCAATAAGTGGTGTAGGTACGGTACCAGTAGGAAGAGTTGAAACTGGCGTGCTAAAAGTTGGGGACAAAGTAATTTTTGAGCCGCCAAGTGTCAGCGGTGAAGTTAAGAGCATAGAAATGCACCATGAACCTATAAAAGAGGCTTATCCGGGTGACAACATTGGTTTCAACGTCAGAGGTGTCGGAAAGAACGACATAAGGAGAGGAGATGTGTGTGGGCACACAACAAACCCACCAACGGTAGTAAGAGACTTTACAGCACAGATAATCGTATTACAGCATCCAACTGCTATAACTGTTGGATACACACCTGTAGTACATGCACACACAGCACAGGTTGCTTGTAAATTCATAGAATTGCAAAAGAAGATAGACCCAAGAACTGGACAAGTCAAAGAAGAGAACCCACAATTCCTCAAAACTGGAGATGCAGCGATAGTAAAGCTTCAGCCAACAAGACCAATGGTTCTCGAAAGAGTTAAAGAGATTCCACCACTCGGCAGGTTTGCAATTAGAGACATGGGCATGACAGTTGCAGCTGGAATGGTTTTGGACTTAACTCCAAGAGACTAATTTTTTAATTTTTAGGTGTTGAACATGGGTATTAAAGGATACAAAGCCAGAATAAGGCTTTCTGGTATGAATCCCAAGGACTTAGACAGAATATGTTCTCAAATCAAAGAAATAGCCAATAAAACTGGAGTAGAGATGAGAGGTCCAGTACCACTTCCAACGAAGAGGTTAGTAGTACCGGTTAGAAAAGCTCCAGATGGAGAAGGGAGTGAAACTTACGACCACTGGGAAATGAGAATACACAAAAGGCTAATAGACATAGCTGCAGACGAAAGAGCGTTAAGACAGATAATGAGAATACAAGTTCCAAAAGATGTAAATATAGAAATAGTTCTTGAAAGTTAAATTTTATTTAGCTTATTTAGCAATTCTTCAAACACGATTTTTCCCGTGTAAAGAGCTGAACCTATAATTACTCCTTTTGCACCGACTTTTTTAATATTTAAAACGTCATCTATACTCGAAATCCCTCCAGCGACGTAAACAGGGAAGTTTACACTTTCAACAACATCTCTAATGCTTTTTAGAGATATTCCTTTCATCAACCCCTCCACGTCAACGTTAGTGTAAAGTAAAAGTATATCGTAACCTTCGTAAATACTGGCAAATTTAGCAGGAGAGAGATTAGTTTTTTCTTTCCACCCTCTAACAACTACTTTTCCTTCCTTAGAATCCACAGCTACAACAATTCTTTCAGGATATTTTTTTGCAAGAGCTTTTACAACATCCGGATTTTCGAAAGCAAGAGTTCCTAAAATTACTCTATCAACACCTTTTTCGAGTAAATTTACCGCTATTTCAGCACTTCTTATGCCACCGCCAACTTGAATAGTTACATCTCTACTTTTTGCTTCCTTTACTATTTCAAAAATAATTTTTTCGTGATAAAGGTTTCCACCGAACGCTCCGCTTAAATCAACAACGTGCAGAGTTTTTGCTCCTCTTTCCATCCAGCCTACAGCTACTTTAACGGGGTCGCTTATAGATACAAGAACTCTTTCTGCCCTACCTTGCTGGAGTTGAACGCATTTAAAATCTTTTAAGTCAACTGCGGGTATTACTTCAAACATCTCCACACCTCTCAACAATTCTTTCGTAGTCCTTTTCTATTTCAATCAGAAATCTTTCTGAGGATATCCCTCTCGAATAAGCTAAAAGAGTTGCACCTCCAGCTCCAACACCTTCTTTCACGAATCCTTCCTCGTAAGCCCTCAAACCTTTTTTCTTAGATTTTCCAAGCATTGGATCAACTGAAATGACTGGTAAAGGCGAAATAGTATGGATGTCCGAGCTATCGTCTTCTGCAACGTACTTTGTAGTTACTATGTAACCATTTTTAAAACCCATTTTAACGGCTACGTGAGCTACAGCAGCCATCTGAGTGCCTCCAGCAAATACCACTGGTTTTTCACTCCCACAGGCAATTGCTGAAGCTACAAGTATAACGGGATCTCCAACAGAGCTAACAATTTCAAGAACACTTTCACATCCATTAAGTCTTGAGACTGCTTTTTCTATTACTTTTTTCTTGAGTTCTACAGGATTTTCCGGCATGCTGGAAGAAACTTTGCTCTCAATCCCAAGAGCCTTTAAAACTGCTCCAGCTGTTGTAGTTCCAGCAGGAATGCTTTCACCTATTACTATAACATCTACAAGCTTAGATACTTTCTCACCCAAGGTTTTTGCAAGTTCAAAGCAGTGTTTTGCTTTTTCGTATTCCATGGCTTTTTCTTTTTCAATATTTTTGCCAACTGGAGCTTTAACGTCTATTAAAGGCACGTCAGGTTTAACAATAAGCCCAGAATCAACAACGAGGAATGGAACACCAGTTAACCGTAGAGAAGTGTAAGTTATCAAAGCTGGGGTGGGTTTTCCATCTGGAGTTGCGGGAGGAAAAGGAATAACTCTACACTTCCCGTAGTACAGCAGTTCTACATCTGCCGGAGGTGTAAACTTTATCAAATCCATATTGGCTCCTGCAACAGTTATGCCAGGAATTTCTGCAGTCAACGTATTTCCTACAGTAAACAAGAAGAGAACGTTGCCCCTCATCAATTCCATAACATCTTCAACGCACATATTGGCAAGTGTAAATTGCGTAAAATAAGAGTTTTCAACAGAAGTTTGAAAAAAATTAAAAATTAAACTAAAATTAGACTAAAAAACTAAAAACAAAAATTAATTTTAAGAATATATGTTGCTAACGTTACCCGGCCATCCGCTCCAGTAGCTCGTATTACCTGCTCCACTAGTATTACCCCAGCTTATAGCAGTTGCAGTTCCATTGACTTTCCAATCGCTAATAGTCCAGTTGTGCACACCATTGCTCAGAGTAACTGGATTCGTTATGTTAACGTCGAACTCAAGACTTCTCTTGTGGTGCCAAATTATCTTAACGGCAACGTGCGTATGGCAAGCAACGCAAGCTTCAGTTGAGTCTGGGAACGTGTTATTCTTAATTGCCATTGCTATGAAAGCGTTGTGCGCTGCATACATACCGTTGTACGTTGCGTTTGAGTAGTTATAAGGTGATGGAGGTATTATTCCAGCTTTAACGAACGGAGTTATGTTAAATCCTCCTGCGTAGTAACCAGGAGCCCACGTAGCTTTGCTCGCATTCATCTGGTGGCATAACATACAAGCGACGACGCTCGCAGCGTGAGCCTGCTTACCGGGCTGGTAGTTAGTAACACTACCGTTTACAAGAGCGTACTGTATGCTTAAGTTGCTTCTATGGCATGCAGCACAGTCGTATTGGTCAGCAGTACCGGGTGCAGATACATTCCAACCATTTGGCCCCCAGTGGGTGTGGAAGTTGCTAAGGGCTAATTCTTCAAAGACATCTGCATGGCATTTCTGGCATGGAACTTGGTTACCTGTACCACTTATGTTGTACCACCAGTGTTGTCCTGCGAAAAGCGAGGCTGTTTGGGGCATTACAACAGTTCCCACCGCAACAAGTGCTATCGCAAGTAAAACCAATTTGCCACTATTCATATTACCACCCCAGATATTACGATTTAATCTACCTCAATTTCAATTATGTCAAACCTCATTATTTAAACTTTCTCAAATTTCTAATGAAATAATAATCCAAAAGTTCACGCAAAAAAATTCGTTAAAGTTTTAAACCTAATAGAGCTAAGTGAATCGTGATTCGAATAATATATACCCCACACAGAGTGGAATTCTTACCCCTGTTCTCACAACAACTCAAGCGATTTAGAGTTTTGGTCTTAGAAGAGCCGGAAACGATTGAGTTAAGAAAACTGCTATCTGGAGAGATAAGTGCTGAAGAGTATGCAAAGTGGGTGGATACCGGTTTTCCCGTTTACACGACTTATTTAGCTAAATTTTTAATAGACATATCCGATAAAGTAAAAATTCTCGCCGTAGAACCGTATTTACAGGTTATAGAGGGAATACACTTAGCAGTTGAAGAAGGAAGGTATAACGAATACGTAAAAGACGAGTTAGTACAAAAAGTCTTAAGAGTTGAGAGAAAAGCTACAGCAAAACTGCTTGAATATCAGGAAGCTTTTATGACAAAAGATTTTGAAAGAGTTGTAAATTCAGTAATTGAGTTTGCCAGAGCCGATGCAGAGAGATTCGTTTTAAGAGATAGACTAAGAGCTAAAAAGATTGCAGAAATTGAGAGTAGGGATTTTGCAGTAGAGGCTGGACA
>JALSQI010000033.1 GCA_026985525.1 Archaeoglobaceae archaeon | reverse complement strand
CAAAAGATTTAAAGCCAGTTCTTTTCAAACCAGAAGCACTTAAAGAAGATTTTCCAGCGTATTACATGTACAGAGACCTTTATGAAAGTGAAGAAGACAGAAAAGTTATAGAAAGCTCTTGTTTGAGGTACGATATAACGGTAATTCCTCCGGCAAAAATAGGTGAGGAATACGTGAAGACTTTTGGTCATTATCACCCGAAAAAGGGTTGCGTTAGTTATCCAGAGTTGTATGAAGTCTTAGAAGGAGAAGCCATCTATTTACTTCAGAAAAGGGGTAAAAGAGATGACGAAATTGAGGAAGTTCTTGTTGTTTATGCTGAAAAAGGCGATAAAGTGGTAATACCTCCAGAGTACGGGCATGTTACTATAAATCCTTCTGAAAAACCATTAAAAATGGCTAACTGGGTTTGCAGGAATTTTTCTTCCATTTACGAGCCTTTTCAAAAGTTGAGGGGTGCGTGTTACTACTACACAGATAAGGGATGGATTAAAAACGAGAATTACAGAGTAAGTGAAATAAAATTCGTTAAACCGGCAATTCCCGATTGGTTGGGATTGAGTAAGAAAGAAGATATGTACTCTCTCGTTAACGATCTGAAAAACCTAAAATTCTTGACGAACCCAGAGTGCGTCGAGTATGACGTTTTCGAGGAGGTGTGAGTTTTGATAGTCCACCCGATTGACTACAGGTATGGGACAGATGAAATGAAATCTATATGGAGTGAAGATTCAAAGATACGAAGAATGATTCTCGTTGAAATAGCTCTTTTGAAAGCTCTTGCAAAAAAAGGATATTTGAGTAGAGAAGAAGTAGAAAAAGCCGAAAAAGCCGCTTTGAAAGTAACTCCTGAAAGAGTGAAAGAAATAGAAGCTGAAATAAAGCATGACGTCATGGCTCTCGTAAAGGCAATCTCGGAAGAAGTGGAAAAAGTAAGCAGAGAAGCTGCGAGATGGATACACTTCGGTGCGACGTCTAACGACATAATCGACACAGCAACAGCAACCCAGCTAAGAGACTCAGTAGATATCTTGGAGAAAAAATTATCTGAACTTGCAAAACTGCTAATAGAGAAAGCCGAGAAGTATAAAAAAACAGTTTGCCTTGGTAGAACTCACGGTCAGGCAGCTTTGCCAACGACTTATGGTTTTAGGTTCGCTCTTTGGGCGGCAGAGATAGCGAGACACATTGAGAGGCTAAGAGAGCTAAAGCCCCGATTACTCGTTGGACAAATGAGTGGTGCTGTAGGAACTCAAGCCGCTTTTGGTGAAGACGGAATAGACATAGAAAGAGAAGTCATGAGAGAACTTGGATTAAAACCAGCTATAATCTCTTCCCAAATAATCCCAAGAGACCACTACTGTGAGTACTTGTCCTTTCTTTCGAATCTATCTGCAACCTTAGAAAAGATAGCGACAAACATAAGGATTCTTCAAAGAGCGGAAGTTTCTGAATTAATGGAAAGTTTTGGAGAAAAACAGGTAGGTAGCTCTACTATGCCTCACAAGAGAAATCCAATTGATTGCGAAAACATTTGCGGATTAGCAAGAGTTGTAAGAGGTTTTGACGAACCCCAGAGAGAGAGTTCAATTCTTTGGGAGGAGAGGGATCTTACGAATTCTTCTACGGAGAGAATAACCTTAGTAGAGTCAACAGTTTTAGCTGACCACATTCTGACTAAGTTGATTGGAGTTGTAAAAAAGTTGATAGTTGACGAAGAAAGGGCAAGAGAAAACTTAGAGAAGTTGGGAGGAATAAACATGAGCGAAGCTATTATGATCGCTTTAACTAAGAAAGGTATGAGCAGGCAAGAAGCACATGAAATCGTCAGAAAGGCAGCGATGAAAGCCTATTCGGGTAAGAGCTTTTACGAAGCTCTTTTGGAAGAAGAAAGGATATCCAAACTTCTAAGCGAGAATGAAATAAAGATACTGCTAAATCCTGAAAACTACTTAGGCACTGTCGAGAAAAAAATTGAGGAGGTTGAAAATTACGTCATAAGAATAGTATCTCAATAAATTTTTTAGCGTATTCCGTAAATCTAATCAACTGTTCAACTCAATAATTTTTAACATCATTATAATGAGTAAAGCTTAAATACTCTCGACATACAAACCATAACTTAGGTGATGAAGTATGGTCAAGATCGTTCACGCACAAACTGTGCTTCCGGAGCATGTATTGGAAGAGCTTAAGAAGAAGACGGGTGAAAGTGCTACGAAAGATGCAATAGCAAAGGCTGTTGAACATTATCTCATGTGTCCTTACACCCACGAGGAACCTCTTGAAAAGAAGCTGGAAGAAGTTATAAAGAAAAAGAGAAAGTAACTCTCTTTTTTTATTTTGAGTATTACTAACAGTAATATTGATTTCTGGAAATATTTATATACTGTTTTAATCTGCCAGCAAGCGTGAAAAGTGTAGAAGACATTAACGAAAAGATTAGAGAGGGTAGTGTTTGCGTTGTTACTGCTGAAGAGATGAAAGAAATAGTTAAAGAGCTTGGTGCTGAAAAAGCAGCTGAGGAGGTAGATGTTGTTACAACTGGGACTTTTGGAGCGATGTGCTCAACTGGTGTTTTTCTCAATTTTGGGCATTCCGACCCTCCAATAAGAATGCAGAGAGTTTGGTTAAACGATGTTGAAGCTTATACGGGAATCGCGGCAGTTGACGCTTATCTCGGTGCAACTCAGCAATCGGAAAAAGCTGAAGATTATGGCGGAGCACATGTAATAGAAGAATTGTTGAAAGGCGAAGAAGTTGAGTTAAAAGCCATATCTAAGGGGACTGACTGCTATCCGGCGAAAGAAGTTAGAACAGTCATAACTCTCGAAGACTTAAACTTTGCGGAAATGGTCAATCCGAGAAATGCTTATCAGAGGTACAACGCTGCTACTAACTCCTCTGACAGGCTTTTAAGGACTTACATGGGCACTCTACTTCCGAACTTCGGAAACGTTACCTTTGCTGGATGTGGAGAAATTTCCCCTCTTAACAACGACCCCGAATTCAGAACAATTGGAATTGGGACAAAGATATTGCTTTGCGGAGGTAAAGGATACATCGTAGGGCACGGAACTCAGCATTGTCCGGGATACGCAACTTTGATGGTTAAGGGGAGCTTGAAAAGTATGGATCCAGAGTTTCTAAGGGCTGCATATATGCCCGGTTATGGAGTTACTATGTTTGTTGGAATTGGAATACCGATCCCTGTCTTAGATAGTAAAATGGCAGAAAAACTTGCAGTTAGGGATGAAGAAATAAAAACGAAAATATTGGACTTTGGCGTTCAGAGGAGAGATAGACCTGTTGTGAGGGAAGTCACATATGCTGAACTCAAAAGCGGTAGAATAGAAATAAACGGCGAGGAAGTTAGAGTTTCACCTCTTTCGAGCGTTTACATGGCAAGAAAAATAATGGAAGAGCTGAAAAGAAGAATTGAAAGAGGAGAATTTCTACTTACGTTCCCAGTTGAAAGACTTACTCCCGGTAAAGCACTAAAACCTATGAAAACAGCAATTAAACTCGTTAAAAGCGTTATGAGTGAAGCTATAGTCATATCACCTGAAACTTCCGTTGAAATTGCTGCTAAGATCATGATAGAAAAAGGAGTAAACCACTTACCAGTGGTAGAAAATGGAAAACTCGTGGGAATAGTTACATCATGGGATGTTGCAAAAGCTGTAGCTATGGGAAAAACGGGTAAAGTGGGAGAAATCATGACTAAAAGAGTTATCGTTACGTATCCAGAAGAGGCAGTAGAGTTGGCAGCTAAGAAAATGGAGGAAAACGACATATCAGCTTTGCCCGTAGTTGACAAATCTATGAGAGTTCTTGGAATAGTTACGAGCGAGGACTTGAGTAAACTTCTGGCGAGGTGATACATTGTTTTTAAGACTTAGGTTTGACTCAAAAGCCGTTAGAAAGCCTGTAATTTCGGCAGTAACTCTGAAGACTTCGGCTTTGATAAACATAATAAAAGCTGAAGTTGGACCGAGAAGAGGAGAGTTAATAGTAGAAGTTGACGACTCTATTGCAGAGAAGGTAGAAAAAGCGTTTGAAGAGTTGGGCGTGGAAGTTCTGAGGCTGAAAGAAAAAGTTGAAAGAAATGAGAGATGCGTTCACTGCGGGGCATGTATAAGCATATGTCCAGTCGAAGCAATAGTTCTTCAAGACGGTAGAGTTGAATTCCTCGACAAATGCGTTCTTTGCGGTAACTGCGTTAAAGTCTGTCCCGTAAAAGCTTTGAAACTACCTACGACATGAGGTTTAGATTTCAATACTGCGAAACTTCTGTAACAGTAATTGCAGATAGTGAGGAAATCTTTCAAAAAGTAGTTAGAGCTATACTTGATGCGAGAAACCAAGTAGAAAAAGCGATAGTTGAAAATCCAATGTTTTACGTCTCTTTACAACCAATCGAACCTTTTGGGGAGGAGGTTGTAAGGAGAATGTGCATAGCTTCAAAACTCGCTGGAGTCGGGCCAATGGCATCAGTAGCGGGAGGCATAGCTCAATACGCAGTTGAGGCAGTTGAAGGTAGAGTAATAGTGGATAACGGGGGAGATATAGTTATGAGAGGTAAAGAGGCTTTAATAGGCATTTACCCTGTAAAGTTTGCGATAAAGCTTGAATTTGAAGAAGAAAGAATTTACTCCGTTTGCACGTCAAGTGGAAGGTATGGACACTCTATTAGCTTTGGGGATTGCGATGCTGCTGTAGTTCTTGCAGAAGACGGCTTTGTAGCAGACGCTTTTGCTACGGCTTTGGGAAACGAAATAAAGGAGGGATTTGGAAAAAGGGAAATAGAAGAAGCAATGGAAACCTTTTGGAGTAAAGCGAGAAAATACGTTGATGGAATAGTTGTTGTCAAAGACGACTACATAGGCTTTGCCGGAGACGTAAACTTGGTTGAAGCTGATTACGACGAGAGGATTATAACTAAATGTTATTAGCGATAGCTTTTCTATTTAGCTTGCACCAAATTTGCGTTAGAAAAGGAACTTTAAGAGCTGATACGCTTACAGGCACACTCGTTAGCATAGGAACTACTGCTGTTTTGCTTTCTATTATATCGGCTTTTATTACTTCGAGAATTAAAATTAACGAGTTGTTTAATTTTTTAGAATTCGCTATCTTTGCGGGAATACTTCACTTCATGTTAGCCAGAGCCGTTTTTTATCAGTGCATTTCGAGAGTTGGTGCTAACGTAGCGGCAACATTAGCAACTACTAGGATTCTATTCTCGGCAATTCTTGGCTATTTCTTGCTTGGAGAGAGCGTTAACGCTAAGACTGCTGTTATGGCGTTAATGGTTTTTGCGGGAGTAGCAATTTTAACTTTTGAAGTAGTTTCTGATCTCTATGGAATACTTGCTGGAATAACCACTGGTTTTTTGACTGCTTTAGCTTCAGTTTTTGCTAAGGAAAGTATGTTGACTAATTTTACAGCTCCCATTTCAGAGGCTGTTGCTGGAACTGCAGTTGGATACGTAGTAGCTCTCATTTTCTTTTACGTTTTTCTGAAAATTTATCGAGGAAACGTGAAATTTAAAATTAAAGATTACACGCCCTTCGTTGCTGGAGGAATATTCGTGGGCTTTGGACACTTTTTGAGGTACTTAGCTCTTTTCAATTACTCCGTATTTACGGTTGAAACTTTCGTTAGCGTCTATCCTGTATTCACTTACCTGCTTTCGGGCATATTCCTTAGAAAATCTGAAGTTTTCAGTGTGAGGTTCTTTGTTTCTGCAATTCTGATATTTACAGGAGTTGAGCTTTACTTCAGTAGTGTTTGGAGTAGTGTTCTATTACCTCGATTATTTCCGTAACTCTCATTATGTCGCTCCTCGTTACTATTCCTACTATCTTACCGTTTTCAACTACTGGTAACCTTCCAATCCCTCTTTCAGTCATTAACTTTAGCGCTTTATCTGCCGTATCTTCAGGCTTCAAAAATACGACTTCCTTAGACATGACATCTCCAACAAGTTCCCCTTCTCTTTCAAGTATGTCGTGTAGAGTTACTATGCCTAACAACCTACCATCTTCATCAACAACAGGGTAGCCGAGGTGTTTGTACTTGAGCATTAACTCTAAAACTTTGTTCTTCGGCATATCTGGGGTTACGCATATTGGATTCGGAGTCATTATGTCGTAAACCCTGAACTTTCTCAATATGCCTTCGAGGGTAACGTGCCTCTCCTCTTCCCCCGCTCCCAAGTAAACGAATAGTGCTATGAGTATGAGCCATATGTTTGGCATTAAAAGTCCTAATATCGCCATACCTATAGCCATAAACCTACCAACTTCCGCGGCAACTTTTGTGGCTTTAACGTAACCCATTCTTTCAGCAAGAACGCTCCTTAATACTCTACCACCATCCATGGGGAAAGCTGGTATAAGGTTAAAAGCTCCCAGTATCAGGTTAAAGTAGTACATTATGAAGAAAAACCTGCTAAGTATCGGAAACGGTAAGTGCATTAAAAAGTAGCTGATAAAAGCTATAAGAAAACTGCCAGCCGGACCAGCTACAGCCATGACAAACTCTTTTTTCGGCTCTCTTGGAATTGGATCTATTAAAGAAACGCCTCCAAATATAAAAAGGATAATGCCTTTAACTTTTGAACCAAACTTAATCGCGAAGTAAGAGTGGCAGAGTTCATGAAAAAGTATGCAACCAAAAAACGCTATTGACGTTACAATCGCCATTATCAACCTTGTTTTACTTGGAAAGTCCGAAAAGCCGTAAGGCGGTGGCATTACGTAGAAAGCGTAAATCAGGAAAGCGAGTATGAAAGCCAAACTGAAGTGTACTTTTACGTCTATTCCGTAAATTCTGCAGATTTTGAAAGATTGCATGCTAATCGTTGTTCCCCTTAAATTTAAATCTTTGTCCTTAGAAGCTTTAACATGCACGTATTTCCGGAAGAAAAGTGGGAAGTTTTAGAGAGCGAGGAGAGGAGGAAAAGAGAACCTCCTGACAAAATTGAATTTTTGCTCGATAGAATTAAAGTTAAAAACGTTGCTTTTGACGTTGGAGCAGGAACTGGTTACTTTACTTCTATTCTTTCAAAGCACTTCAAAAAGGTTTACGCTGTAGAGAGGAGTGAAAAACTTGCAGTTATCCTTCACTCCAAAGGTATGAAAAACGTCGGAGTTATCGTTTCGGAAAAACCAGTTGATGTGGACTTTGATTTGGACTTGGTACTGTTTGCCGACGCACTACACGAAATTTCTGATGCCAAAAGCTATGCGAGTTGGTGTAAAAAATCTAAATATTTAATAATTATAGACTGGAAAAAAGACTCCCCAACTGGCCCTCCAGTTGATCACAGAATAGATAAGAGTTACGTATTGAACTTGTTCAAAGACTTCGAGTTTGAAGAGTTCGACATCTACCCTCACCACTTCGTACTCTTCGGCAAGTTAAGGGAAAAATAATAAAAGCTAAGGAAAAATTTCAGCTTGCGTGTCTAAGGCTTTGAGGTTAGTCATAACATTGATATTGCTGTTAGCCTTATCACAGCAAAGCTGTGCAAAAATAGTTGTAGGAGTTAGTGCGGACTATACAGTTATCTCTTCAAATACGATTAAAGACACATTTACATTAACTTTCAAGAATACGGGAAAGAATACGACTGAGCTTAACGTTGAAGTACCGATATCTCTATTCTTAGAGAACTTTACAGTTAAAGATGTGCCGAGAGGTTACGTTAGTTATATTGTGAAGAGAGAAGGTGGCGAAAAAATACTTTTACTCAAGATTACGAAGACTCTATCTCCTTTCGAAAAGTACAAAGTGATCGTAGAAGGGAAAGCTGTGGGGTTTATAGACAACCTTGGAAATGGAGTTTACAGGTTTACTGCAGTTGAATATCCTAACTATTTCAACAGTATAGGAATACCTGTCGATTCTATAAGGATATCCATAAACTTTCCTCAAGATCCTTTTTTTGCCTATAGAGTAATTTCTGTAAGCTCAAATTCGGAAGTTTACTACAACGCTTTTAACAGCGTTGAGAAAATAGAATGGAACTTCGTAAATCCGACATCTCAAGTTGTAGCATTCGTTCAATTTCAAAAAATACTGAACTTGTTAGCTATAGATGTAGTGGCGGCAGTAATCGTTTTCTTAGCTTTTATAGCTCTTTTGTATCTAAGCTATCGTTCTGAAAAGAAGTACAGAGAAATGAAAGTTCTTTTCAGCACTCCGTGGGGAGGTAACATAGTTTCGGCTATAAGGGAGATGTTTGGCAGGGCTGAAAAGGAGATACTCGTAACGTCTCCACACATATACTACACGGACTGGTTAACAGCCGAACTTAAGCCAGCGATTGATAGAGGTGTTAAAGTTAGAATAATTACTTGGCCGAGTTACGAGAGGAGAGCTTTCAAAAACGTGGATGAAGTTAAAGAGGATAGAAAACAGTACTTTACTTTAAAGAGGTTTTTAGAAATGTTTCCTCCCGGTACTGTAAAGCTTAACGACAACATTCACGCAAAAATGGTAGTTGTCGATGAAAGAGAAGTACTAATAACGACGGCTAACTTAACTCAAACAGGATTGTGGGAGAATTACGAGGTAGGGTTTAGAGCGAAAAATGAAGGTTTAGCTAATCAGGCGAAGAACTTTTTTGAAATAGTTTGGAATGCCGAAGATACGGTAGAATTAAACGAAACAACTATACACGCTAAGGAAGCTTGGAAGATAATAATGGAGAAAAAGAAGTACAGATATGAGGGGTGATATCCGTGGTAATTTTCGACGATATAGGTAGCTTTCCTCTACCAAATGGTATAGACAGGAAATGGGTTGAAGAGAACTATACTACTCCAGAGTATGAAGAAATGGTTAGAAGAGCTTTTCTCATGAAAGCGTCTGTCGTAGAATGTCCGAACTATCCTCAATTTAGAGACATGGTTGCTCAGTTCATGAACAAAATAAAAAACCCAGAAATGCAGGATGATGCCTATTTAATTGCAAAAGAATTTGCAGTAATTGAAGAAGTAGAAGTAATAGCTAAGATGAACTATCCCGACTCAGTTAGAATTTGCGTTACAGGCCCGTTCGAACTTTACTACAGAGAATTTGGTCCAGTCATATACGAAGACGTTTTAGGAAACATAGCGTTAAGCGTTTCAAGATTTGTAGAAAACTCTATCGAAATGCTCGATGACGTTTGCTCTATAAGCTTGGACGAACCAAGTCTGGGCTTAAATCCAGAATTACAGCCCTCTAATTCTCACATCGAGTTAGCTTACGAACCTATGAAGTTTGACGTCGATGTACAGATACATCTTCACTCACCTCTTTACTACACTTCTCTTTTAAACGTCGAAAACATAGACGTTTTTGGTGTGGAAGCTGCAAAAGATGAAAAAGCTTTGGAAATAATAGACGTAGAAGAAGTGGAATCTGCTGAAAAAAAGCTGAGGATTGGAATTGCGAGAACTGATATAGACTCGATAATAGCAGAGTTTAACCAGAAGTACAGAGTTAACGCTTGGAGTGATGAGGAGTTAGCGATAAAAGCCATAGATGAAATTGAAAACGTTGAAATTATAAAGAATAGGCTTGAAAGGGCTGAAAAAATGTTTGGAGAATTGCTAAAGTACGTAGGGCCTGATTGCGGTTTATTCAGCTTTCCAAGTCAGAGATGTGCTATGAAATTATTGGAGAACATAGCCAAAGCTCTTGAGGAGGTGAGAGGATAGAAGCTTTAAGTTACTTTTTTACTTGCCTTGCAACTTTATTTGCTATAATTGATCCAATAGGGAACATACCTTTCTTCATAGCTCTTACTGAAGACTTGAGCGAAGAGTTGAGGGAAAGGGTTTCGAAGAGAGCCACTGTTATAGCAGCAGTACTTTTGATAGTAATAGCTTTAAGCGGTGGAGCGGTTTTAAAGTTCTTTGGAGTTTCCGTAGATAGCCTGAGAATAGCTGGAGGAATCCTCCTTTTCATGGTGGCGATAGACATGCTAAAAGGGAGTCCTGCAAGTGAAAAGTATTTTGAAAAAGGAATGCAACACAAAGACGTTGACAGTCTTGCAGTTTTTCCAATAGCTTTACCAATTTATTCCGGACCGGGAGCAATAACTGCAGCTATAGTTCTCGCTTCTGAAGCGAAAGACTTGTTAAGAATGTCTCTCTTAATTCTTAGTATAGTTCTGATTTACATTCTTGTTAGGATAACCCACATATTTAGCGAGGAAATAACAAGGATTCTTGGCAGAAGTGGAGCAGATATATTCGCCAGAGTTATGGCTATATTTCTCGCAGGAATAGCGGCAGAGTACATAAGCCAAGGCTTTTTTGGAGAAGTACACAAGTTTTTAAAGAATATTAAATGAACGTTAAATTTAATTTTAATTTTTTAATAGAAATCAAAGTAGAAATCAAAACAATTCAGTAAATTTAAATAATTTAGATTACTAAAATAATTTAAAGAACCCTCATAACGGATTCCATGATAATTCCCTTGTCTGATAGGTCGTATCTTAGAATTACTTTGGGTACTATTGTTCTCTTGAACTTTATGAATTTCAGCCTTCTCTGTATTTCGTTTTCCATCTCTCTTATCGTCATTTCTATTACCGCGTCTGCTAAGTGCTTTACTGTCGTCTCTATTCTCGAATCGAGCATACCTTTCGTCATGAGAACCATGAAAACAGACTTGTCCCTTTTTGCGAAGTTAGAGAAATCTTCAACGAGCTTTATAACGTCATTGTCTGGGTAGTGTAGGAAAAAGTAAGTCAAGTTGTTTACAATTACTCTGTCGTAGCTATTGCTTTCCAGTATGTTTCTAAATGCATTAAACGGATCATACCTCTTTTTCAAGCACTCTCTAAGCTTGGCTGGCGTTATTACTCTTCCAGAAACGAAATCTAAAAATTCAACGTTTTTTTCTATTTTTTTAGCTTCTTTTCCAGCCATTTCCATCATGTCCTTCAAAATGTACTCTGCTGGATCGTCTGTAGTTACGTATAGAATTCTCTCGTTGTTTTTTGCTCCCTCAATTGTAAAATGGTACGTGAATATATCTCCTCCCGCTCCCGGTTCCTCCAATATCAGAACTACGCTACTCTCTGGGATACCTCCTCTCAACTGACCGTCAATAGTAACTATGCCCGTTTTAAAACGTCTGACAGACATCTCAATTGAAATCTCTCGCAACTTATAAATCGTTTACCATAATTAGTTTTGAACATGATAAAGTTCGACGAGAAGGGATTGGTTCCGGTAGTGGTTCAAGATGTAGATACGAAAGAAGTGTTAATGCTCGCTTACGCTAATGAAGAAGCTTTAAAGAAGACACTTGAGACTGGTTACGCTCATTACTGGAGCAGGAGTAGAAAAAAACTCTGGAAAAAAGGCGAAACTTCGGGAAATTTACAAGAAATAGTCGAAGTTAGGATTGACTGTGATTGCGATGCTGTGCTTTACGTGGTAAGGCAGAAAGGTAATGCCTGCCATACAGGAAATTACACGTGTTTTTTCAGAAAGTTTGACTGGAACTGCGAGGAGAGGTGAATACCAATGAAGTACGTTGTTGATACGAGCGTACTGATAGACGGTAGAATTTCTCAAATGCTTGAAAGAGGCGACTTTGAGGAGGGCAGCGTAATAATAATTCCTGAAGCTGCAATGGCAGAGTTAGAAGCTCAGGCTAATAGAGGTAAACTTACGGGCATACAGGGTTTAGAGGAAGTAGCAAAAGTCAGAGACTTGTGCAAGACTAAGGGAATCTCACTCTTATTTCTTGGAAATAGGCCATCTCCCGAACAGATAAAGCTTGCTAAGGCTGGAGAAATTGACGCTATGATAAGAAAAGTTGCTGAAGACGAAAACGCTACTTTAATAACAAGTGACAGAGTTCAATATACTGTCGCTGTAGCTAAGGGGATAGAAGCAATTTACGTTAAGCAGGAGAGAATAAGACCGGAAGATACGATAATAATGAGCTTTTTTACGGAAGATACTGCAAGTGTACACTTAAGAGAGGGAGTAAAACCTTATGCTAAGAGAGGTAAGATTGGTCAGCTTAAGTTAGTCGAAATTGGAGAAAATCCTATGACTTTACAGGAATTACAAGAAATAGCACATGAAATACTGGAAGCAGCTAGGCAAGACGAAGAAAGTACAGTAGAAATTGAAAGAGAGGGTGTTACAGTAGTTCAGCTTAGAGAATTGAGAATAGCCATAGCTGAAAGACCTTTCTCAGATAGGATGGAAATAACTGCAGTTAGACCTGTAGCAAAGCTTAGCATTGAAGACTATAAAGTTAGTGAGGAATTAAAGAGAAGGTTCGTAGAAAAACAAAGGGGAATTTTAATAGCTGGACCTCCGGGGGCTGGCAAGTCAACTTTTGCGGCGAGCGTTGCCAACTACTTAATGGAAAAAGGATTTATGGTTAAAACTATGGAGAGTCCAAGAGATTTGATGGTTAGAGACGAAATTACGCAGTACGCACCGCTTGAAGGAGATATGAGATTGACTGCTGACGTTTTACTTTTAGTAAGACCAGATTACACGATTTACGATGAAGTGCGAAAGTCAGAAGATTTTCAGGTTTTTGCGGACATGAGGTTAGCTGGAGTGGGTATGATTGGAGTAACTCATGCAACAAGAGCTATAGACGCTATTCAGAGGATGATAGGTAGAGTGGAATTAGGAGTAATTCCTCAAGTTGTTGACACGGTAATATTTATAGACGCAGGTAGAGTGGAAAAAGTTTACGAGCTCAAATTTACGGTTAAAGTTCCACACGGTATGTTTGAAGCTGATTTAGCGAGACCAGTCATAGAAGTTATAGACTTTGAAACGAAAGAAGTTGAATACGAGATTTACACTTACGGAGAGCAAGTAGTTGTGATGCCCGTAAAAATGGAGAAGGAAGAAGAAGAAAAACTCAAAAAGAAGGTTGAAAAAGCTATAAGCTCTTTTGTTTCAGATTACGAAATTGATATTCTCAGCAACAGCAGAGCTGTTATAAGAGTTCCTCCAGACGAAATTCCGTCTTTACTTGGAAAGAAGGGTAGGAGAATAAAGAAAATAGAGGACTCTCTTAAAATGGGAATAGAAGTTCAGCCGATGGAAGAAAAAATACCTGTTACTGTAGAAGAAACAAAAAAACACTGGATTTTACACGTTGAAGGTATGGAGGGTAGAAGGGTCAGCGTTTATGCTGGAGATGAATACCTGTTTACGGCGTCGGTTGGAAGAAAAGGTGTTATAAAAGTTAGAAAAGATAGAGAGGCGGGGAAAGCGATAAAACAGGCACTAATGAGAGGTGAAAGTATATACGTTAGATTTTAATGATATTTTTTAATGAGATTTTAATGATATAGAAC
>JALSQI010000032.1 GCA_026985525.1 Archaeoglobaceae archaeon | reverse complement strand
TGTATTCATCTTTCAAAAATATAATGTTTCCTCTGCCTTTTTTTACTTTTTCTACAATACCTCTTCTCTCCAAATCTGAAATTATTAGGCTTACTTTTGCTTCTGAATATTTAAGCCTACTTCTCAGCTCTTTTTGAGTTATCCTACCTCCTGAATTAACTATCTCTTTTAGAGCTTCTTTTAAATCTTCTGGAAGGTTTTCTAAGGTAGTTTGAAAAGTAACTTGAGAATTTTCGACTTTTCTCTCTTTTCTACTTTTTAGCCTTGCGATGTACAATCCAGTTAATACTGCTCCAATTAATGCTGCGAGTGATACTGCGAGTACTATCATGGAATTATTACTCGATTTTTGAGGCACTTCAAACTCTACGTTTGGCTGGGAAATGTTGAACTTCAGTGGTGGGAAGAGTATTAAATCAACTATGTAGCTGCCATTTTTCTTTATAGTAATGTTATCTTCGTCGTAAAGCATCAATTTTCCATTTTGGTAGTAGTAAGCTTTTATAACGTAGTTACCCGGAGGTAAGTTAAATGAATAACTTCCGTTTTTTGTAACAACTCTTTGAATGGGTGTTGAATTCACGACTACTATCGCTTTTGGTAGAGGTTTTAGGTTCTCCCAGCTGTAAACAGTTCCGTGAACTAAAGCACCGCAACAGGGTAGGGTTAAGATCATTAGAATCGTTAGCGTTAAGGTTAGCCTAAACAACATCGCTTCGAGTTCTTTTCTGCTAGTATAAATTAATTGCTTTCAATAACTTTTCTCAAAACGAAGTGCTCCCACTCGCTCATAGATGGGCAATTAGAACAGCCGAGTCTGTAAAAGCCTGAGTAGTATAGGGGGTGCAACTTAAATCCATTCAAAATCGAGTAAAGTTGGACCATGGCACCGCTCCAGTACTTTATTGGAAATACTTCCGTTTTTATTCTCTGCACGACTTCTCCTCTAAGCCTTCTTACTCTACTTTCTGCTTCTCTATCTCCTACAACCAAAACTGAAAAGTCCTCTACAGCTTTTTTTAAAGCGTCCATCTTTACTTTTGTGCACGACCTACTTTCAAGGGAAAAATCCGACTCTCTTAAGTTAGCTTCGACTACTTTTAATTCTACTCCCAATTTCTGGCAAACTTCTTCAACGTAATTTTCAGTAAACGGAACCTCATAATTAGTTTTAACGTAAACTGCAGTTACATCTTTAAAAACTTTTTTTGCCAGTATTAATGCTGTTAAGCTATCTTTTCCACCGCTAAACGGCACGGCTATACTCTCTTCTCTGAACTTTCTTAGGAAAGCAGTAGAAATCTTTTCCATTGTTTCTAAAAATCTTCTATTTTTTTCTGCTATTTTCTTAATAGGAATGTCTGAAACTTCTCTTTCAAATTTTTCTATTAGTTTGCATTTCTCGCCTATTTTCTTGCTTACTATTGCGATTAATTCTGGAGAGTATATCCATTCCTCATTCATCAGTTTTCTTATTATTAAATTTCCTTCTCCAAAATTAACGCCAAAAAACTCTTTCATGTTTTCAGCGAACTCTTTGGATAGGATAAAGTAAGCGTCGTAATCGGGGTGTAAATCTACGTTTAACCCATTTTTACTGGAAAAATAGAAAACATCTTCGAAATTAAAGAAAAGTCTTATTTTAGCTTTTTCAATTTCAAACTTTTCTCTTACCTCTTCCATTCTGGTGTTTCTAACCGCTTTTTTACTCAGTTTTACAATTCTTGCTATCGGAGCTTTTTCCGACGCTACTTCTAAGAACTCTTCTGCAACTTTTTCTTCGCTTTTTCCGGCAAAAAAAAGAACTATTTTATCCCTTAACTTTTCCAGTAATTCCGGATTTACCTCTTTGACACTTCTTACTCCTCCTAAGCTTAACGTTTCGCAATTTAGAGCGTGAGATAAAGCCTTAGCGTCCTTTCTCGCTCTCGCTACTGCTACTATCATCTACCATTTTCCTTTCAAGCTCGGAATACATCTGCTTCGCCACCTCGTAATACTTTGCTGCGTCATCAAACATCATCATGTCGTTGTACATAGTACCTATGTACCCAAAGGTATCGGCAACGTACTTCTTCCACCTCTCGTCTTCCTTAGATAGCCTATCAAATATTTCCAGAGCTTCTCTGTGGTATCTTTCAGCTTCTTCGAACTTTCCCATTTTTCTGTACAGCACACCCATGTTGTTCAACAGCATTCCGAGTTTGGGTAAGTTTTCTTCTCTCTCTTCGCTCAATTCCCAAAGAAGTTCCTCACACTCCTTGTAGTATCCTTCAGCTATTTCCAGTCTCTTTGCCCTCATGTAATAAGTTCCGGCATTGTACAGGGATTCGGCTATGTCTTCTTTATCTCCTACATCCCTTCTCAGGTTTAGGGATTCTACTAAGCACTTTTCAGCGTCCTCTTTTCTGTCCATATCCATGTAAAGAACAGATAGCTCGTTTAGAACTCTTGCAAGCATAGCTTTTATCTCCTTGGAATCCTCGTTTTTTAGCAACTCTCTTAAGATTTTTTCCGCCTCTCTAAATATCTTTTCTGCCTTGTCCTTCATTCTCATTTTGTATATTGCCCTTCCACCACTTATTAGAAATCTTGCCTCCAAATCTGGAATTCCAAGCCTTCTACATAGTTTTGCCGCAGTTAAAGATGCTACTGCCGAATTTGATATGCTTTCCTCGTCTTCTCTACCTTCTGCCATGTAAGAGTAGTGAGAGAAGTAAACGAGGAGCATGAGGTTTTTCCATTCGTCACTTAGCTCAGAAACGCAGTTCGGGTCAGAGAACAGATTTTCAGCTACTTTTCTAACTTCTTCAGGACCTTTTTCTGATACGATAGATATCGCTTTTAGCGGAGTACCAAATCTAATCTGGTCAACTACTTCTTCTACAACGTCCATAACTCAAGATGGTGAGGATGTTATTTAAAGCTTCTCGAAGGGCGTTGAAGCTTTTAATTGAAGCTTTTAAACTTTTTAAACTTGAACTCTTTAAACCTAAAAAAGGGATAAATAACAGTTAAGCGAAGTTAAAAGAGAATGACGAAGATAGCGGAAATATTTCTCAGCATCGCTGGAGAAGGTAGCTGGATGGGAAGGCCAGCTATTTTTGTCAGGTTTAGCGGATGCAACTTATCCTGCGAGTGGTGTGACGAAAGGCATCCAGCGATAGATATGGAATTTGGAGATGTGGTCAGCAAAGTTTTAAACATGTCCAAAACGATAAATAGAGTGGTTATTACGGGTGGAGAACCTCTTTTGCAGAAAAGCGATTGCCTTTCTATGGTAAAGATTTTCGTCAGTAGTGGATATAGAACTATGATTGAAACTAACGGGACGCTGATAAACAGGTTAAGTCCAGAGGAATTGCGCATTTTAAAGCTTTGTGAAGTAACTGTAAGCCCTAAGAAGGGGCACGTTTCCGGGAATTCTATAAGAGCTGCTATGAACTTGTCTTCTAACTTTAAATTCGTCGTTGGTTGTAAATCTTGGAGCTTAGAGGAAGTAAAAGAGATAGTAGAAAAATACGGGATACCAAAAGAAGTAGTATGGTTAATGCCTTTAACTGTTGAAGGAAAAATAGAAGACAAATTAGCTAAGGAAATATGGAATTTCTGCGTTGAAAACGGATATAACTACTCTGACAGACTTCACGTTAGAGTCTGGAGAAATGAAAAAGGCAAATGAAAAGACAAGTGATAAAATTTAATGCGCGGGCCGGGATTTGAACCCGGGCTAACGCCTCGGAAGGGCGTTGTCCTACCACTAGACTACCCGCGCTCGTTACACTTAGAGCTATCAAGTTATTTATTGTTTTTGCTCACAGTGTACTGTCTTAGGGCATACTGAATCCCTAATGCAAAGCCTAATACAAAGCGGAATACAAAGCTTTTATACAAATAGCCCGTCTTGTAAACATGGAACCAGTAGGCACTGTTAGGTGCCCAGTAGGCACGAGCGAATTTACTTTTGTGACATCTGATAGTAAGAGGCTTAAAACAGGTGAGTTCGTTTACTACTTACTCGATAGTAAAAAAGTTCTGTGTAGGGTTGTCAAGAGAAGTCCTTTGAGAACTTATCCCGATTCTTTTCTTTCGAATCCGAAAATACATCCTTCAAAAGTAATGGAAGCCTTAGGGATAGAAGATTTTGCAAAGCTCTTCGAAGTAAAAGCCTGCGTAATGGGGTATTACGATAAAAAGCTTGGTTTCGTAAATCCAAGAATCCCCCCACCGCCGGGAGAACCTATTTATTTAGCTGAGGGAGAGGAGGTTCAAAAAACGCTTATGAAGAAAAAAGTTGGGGAGAGGGGGTCTTTACATATAGGTTACTTGCTCAACAGAGATGAGGATGTTCCCGTAACCTTAGACGCTTCCCTTGTTGCCAGCGAACACCTGTGCATATTAGCATCTACTGGAAGTGGCAAAAGCTACCTTTCAGGAGTTATAGCGGAAGAGTTCATGAAACCTTACAACAAAGCAGCACTTTTGATTCTTGACCCCCATGGAGAGTACCACACTTTGAAAGAAATAGAAGGTATGGAAGAATTCGTAGATGGAAGTTATAGGCCAAGAGTAAAGATATTTGGAAAAAACGACGTAAAAATAAGGTTGTGTGAGTTAGAATACGGCGAGCTGGTAAGCATTTTACCGAATTTAAGTGATAAAATGGAAGCCATGCTTAAGAACGCTTACGAAACTCTGCCCGATAAGTTCACTTCAGAAGATTTGATAAAAGCAATTCTCGAAGTCGATTCCGAAAGCTATACTTCGAGAGCTTTGATATGGAGGATAAAGAGGTACATACAAAGCATGGATGTTATAGACGACTACGTCCACATGGAGTTAAAAGACATACTTAAACCTGGCCAGCTGAGCGTTCTACAACTTTACGAAATGAGCGATTTGGAGCAACAAGTCTTAGTTTCAGTTTTGTTAAACAGAATTCTCAACGCGAGAATAGCTGCAGAGAAAGGAAAAGAGAGTAGCGAAATGTTAGAATATCCTGTCTTTGTTATAGTTGAAGAAGCTCACAGGTTCGCTTCTAAGGATTCTAAGAGCTACGATATAATGAGAACTATACTTTCAGAGGGTAGAAAATTTGGAGTTGGCGTTTGCCTTATAAGTCAGAGGCCGTCGAAGATAGATTCGGACATACTGAGCCAGTGCATGACTCAAATTGTTATGAGAATAGTAAACCCCTATGATCAGGAAAACGTGAAGAGTAGTATAGAAAGCATAGGTAGGGATATGTTAGACGAACTTCCCGGTTTGACGAAGGGACAAGCTATAGTTTCTGGTGTAGCTATCAACGCTCCTGTAATGATTAGAGTTAGGGAAAGGCTAACGACTCACGGTGGTATGAGTAGGGATTCTCCATCTGAATGGGAGAAATGGATAAGTTTGATAGGTGAGGAAAAAAGAAAAATTGTAAAACAGAAAAACGCCAGACTTTTCTGGGAATGAAGCTTAAATAATATTAAGAACTTTACACAGATATGAAATGCAAAATACCCTATTTAAACAGGGTTTACAAAAACGTAAAGAACGTAAAAAAAGATCAAGTGGATAAGGTATTGAAAAACCTTAGAGAGGCGAATTGCATACTTCCCGTTGGTGAAGGTAGATCTAAGTGTGCTTTGTACATAGGTCTGGGTAGGATAAATAAAGCTGTTAAAACTTCTGAAGACGTAGATTTTCCCGGAAACAGTGTTTACGAGGCGGCAGAAAAACTGGAGAAGAGGTACGGTAAAGTAGCCATTCTTGTAAATTCTGGAAGTGGTGAAACTCTAATTCCCAAGAAAACCGTTCAAGAAATAGTTGAATACGTGGAAAAGAGTGGTAGTAGGAACTACACGATAAACGCGATAGTTTCTAATCCGCTTTCGAGCATAGGAAGAGTTGGTGAAAAAGATTTTGGCTATACCATAGTGCTTAAGGGTAGAGAAAGTGAACCGAGAAACGAAAAAGATTACACGAAACTTGGAATTATGAACGACATATACGAGCTTGGAAGCCTTATGTTAGTACACAAAATGAAACTTGTAATTAACGGCGATGGAGATTTCGAATTCGACGAGGACTTTAAGAGAATTTTTA
Organism: Archaeoglobaceae archaeon; assembly: GCA_026985525.1. GTDB lineage: Archaea > Halobacteriota > Archaeoglobi > Archaeoglobales > Archaeoglobaceae > WAPX01. The sequence goes on along the minus strand of JALSQI010000032.1, from coordinate 7,382 downwards.
AAAACGTAAACGAATTTGTTGAAAGTGATGTTTACTCTGAATTAGTCGATGCGATAGAGAGGAGAAGTCACGTTACAGTTGGAGGTCTTGGTATAGCGAGAGAAGTCGCGATGATGACGGTTATAAGGTTACAGCACGTTAAAAGAAGTGTTGCGGATGAAGCTTATCTTTCCGGTCCTTTAGCTCCTCACCCAAGAGCTGGAGATGTGCTATTGCTAATCTCTCGTAGCGGAGAAAACGAAGCATTGATAAACTGGTGTGAGTACATGAGGAGGAGTGGTGTACAAGTTTACTCGATAGTAGGTAGGGAATCCACTCTTTCGTCTATTTCGAAGAGTTTTGTGCTTAAATGTAGAGACGAGGACTTTTACTGCTACGCCGCTTATTTGTTAAGTCCTTTACCTCTGAGCGTAGTGGAAAAGCTTGCATCGCATGGACTGAGATTGCCGGAGTACATACTTAGATGGTATCACAGCGTTACGCAGTGAAAAAACGCAAAAGATATTTACAGATGTAAATTTGAATGAACATGAAGGCTGTAAAATTTCTCACTTTTTTGATAATAGCTGCCGTTATCTGCGGGTGTGCTAACATAAACAACGAGAGCAGAAAAGCTAATTTGAAAAGTACGGCAAAAATGCCGAAAAATATGCCCGTTAACAACACTACTCTTAGTTTTACCACGAAAGTGTTTTTCTACTACTCTTCCAAATGTCCTTATTGTAGAGAAGTAAAACCCTACATGGAACTGCTGAGAAAAACTGATAAAAATGTGAAATTTTACTTCTGCAACGTTTACGACATGAAAAACTGCTCTGAAGAGTGTAAGTGGTTAGCGAATCACGTTAAGATAAAGTGGGTACCGACAGTAATAGTTTTTCACGGAGGGTGGGTTAAAGTTTTTCAGGGGCTTAACGTTACGGAGACTGGTAACTTCTTGCACATGTTTGGTGAGCCTATTCCAAAAGCTAAGTTAAACAACACGACTTACGACGTTAACCTGTGTATAAACTGCCACTTAAAGAAAGGCATAAAGTTGCCAGAGAACTACACGTGTAATTATTGCTGTCACCTTAGCAAAAAATAATATTTAACTATTTGTTTTTATTTTTCTGTTGAGGTCTGTTAAGACGTCGTTCAATTAGGCTAACCTATTTGTTAGAAAATTTTAAAATCTGTTAGATAATCTTCAAATCATGGAAATCGCAAATCCCGATGTTAGAAGACTGGTTGAACTGGCAAAGGAAAAAGGGTTGGAAACGCCCCACACGAGGAGAGAGAAAGCATCGATATGTGAGACTGGAAAGAAAGGGCTTTGTTGCAACGTCTGTTCTGAAGGGCCATGTAGAATAACGGAGAAACATCCTTACGGAGTTTGTGGTTTGAATGCGGATCAAATAGTTGCGAAGAACTTGCTTAGACACGTTGCTGCTGGAGTTGCTTGTTACGTCCATGTTTGCGAGAATACTGCAAGGGCTTTAGCTAATGGTAAAGTTAGGGATGAAGAGACTTTAAGTCTTGTTTGTGAAAAGCTTGGAATTGAAAAAGATGCCAAGGTTTTGTCTGAATTCGTCATATCCAACTTGCACGATCCCCGATGGAAGAAAAACGAAATAGTTCTTAAACTCTCTCCAGAAAAAAGGTTGAAGGTTTACGAAAAGTTAGACATAATCCCCGGAGGCGCTAAAGCGGAGATAGTTGATGCAATAGTAAAAAGCTCGACTAACTTGAACGCAAACGTTCACGACATACTTTTACACGTGTTAAAGCTGGGTTTGGTTATGGGTTACGTTGCGCTTAGAATGAACATATGGATGAACGACATATTACTTGGAAAACCTGAAATTAAAAGCGTTGAAACGGGTGTTGGTGCTATAAATCCAAATGCAGTCAACGTTATGACTACAGGTCATCAAAGTGCCTTACAACACGCAGTAATAGAGCTTGCAATGGAAGAGGAGTTTCAGAAGAAAGCAAGAGACGCTGGAGCTGATGGCTTAAACGTAGTTGGTGCTACGTGTGTTGGACAGGATTTGCAGAGTAGGTTGCCCATAGGCTGTTTTGTCGGTCAATGCTCTAACAACTTTGGAACAGAACCATTGGCTGCAAGCGGTTTAATAGACGCAGTAGTTTCGGAGTTCAACTGCACGTTCCCCGGTTTAACTAAGATATCTGAAAAAGAGGGAATAAAGCTAATTGCTATAGATGACGTTGCTTTTATAGATGGAGCGGAGTTGCTCAGCTGGAGTCCAGAAAAGGCTAAGGAGATAGCCAAGGAAGTTCTTGAAAAGGCAATAGAGGCGTTTAAAGTTAGAAAGAGAGGAGAAAAAATAGGTGGAACGAAGAAAGCAACCGTCGGATTCACGGAGAAGTTCGTTGAGGACAACGCGGAAAAGATCTTAGAAGTTTTGGCCAATGGCAAAGTTAGGGGAGTAGCTGCAGTTGTTGGTTGTTCTAACTTGGTGAGTGGAGGTCATGACGTTTTGATAAGAAATCTTACAGAAGAATTGCTCAAAAGAGATGTTTTAGTCTGGACTGCTGGATGTACTGCTTACGCTTTGCAAGGCCTTGGATTTATGAGTGAAGAAAAACTGGACGAATGTGGAAGTAGTTTGAGAGAAGTGTGCGAAGAGCTAAGGTTGCCCCCCGTCTGGGACTTCGGGATATGCATGAGTGTTGCGAGAATTGTCAGTGTAGCTGAGAGTTTAGCTGAAAAACTTGGATGCGACTTACCAGATTTACCAGTAGCAGTTTCAGCTCCTCAGTGGTTAGAAGAGCAGGCGTTGGGTGATGGAGCTTTCGCTTTGGCGAGTGGTTTCTTGCTGCACGTCTGCCCAGATCCATTCGTCAGCGGATCAAAACTCGTTACTAAGGTTTTAACGGAGGATCTACCCAATTTAACTGGAGGAAAGTTATTAGTGGAGTGTAACGCTGAAAAAGCTGCGGAAGTAATTTTATCTCACATAGAAGACAGAAGAAGAAAACTTGGAATTTAATTTTTAATTTAAGATAACTTATTTTTTCTTAACATTTTTTGCAAATTAAGAGACCGGACTAAAAAACTAAACTAAAAAACTAAGAAAAACAAAATTAGAAGAATTCGGCTATGCTAACTTGCTTTTTAACGTCGCTCTCGAATAGAGACCTTATTTCCACTTCGACGAGCTTTAACCTCTGCTTTGTGTAATTGCTTACTTTGTATTTTTCGCTCAACTCTATTGATATGTCCAAATACTTTTTTATTGATCCGAAGTGTACCGACAAAGTTAGATTTCCTCCACACTTCAAGCACTTACCCGATAACGGCACTCTCCTATACTTTGCGTTGCAGTTAACGCACCTGAACTCCTGCCTTGAAAAAGCTCTGAGATTCCCTATTATGTCAGGCAGGAAGTGTCTCGTTATAACTCTCTCAGCAACGTCGTTTTCGTCAACTGCTAATATTTTTTCAGCCAACTCCATTTGAGCTTTTACCTTGTCTTGCATAGACTTCAACGATTTGTATGCACTCTCTTTTACTCCAATAGAAATATCCTCTGTATCGTGAGTGAACCCCAAACAGCAGTCTTTACAATCGTTTAACCTATCCTCGACTCTTTCTATAATTCCGCAGAGGTCTTTTGGATTTGGATAGTTCTTAGTAGCAATGTAAAACTCCAAGGGATATTCCTCTACTATGTCCATGTTGTGTACTTCGCTGTCAACTTCTTTTGGATCTATTATGGTCGTTAAAACTAATGGAGCGTCCATCCTTCCTCCTCTCTTATCTGGCAAATAAGCTCTTGAAAAGTTTAGCAATCCGTCTAAGAGCAACATGACGCAATCCTCATCTCCATCACAATTCCTCCTCTTGGCTGCGTGGAAGTAAGGGTGAGCGTATCCAGCTAAAACGTCTGCGAATCCTATTATTCTACCCAAAACTCCAGCAGAAGTATGAGGGGCTAATCCTATGACGAGATGGCCTATTAAATCTTCTGGTTTTTCAACATTGTAGTACGGTTCCAATCCGTAAAACTTAACTAAAAGATCGTCTATGAACTTTGCAACTCTAACTAAGTATTCAGCTGCGTTTTTTGATAGAATTACGTCTTGAGGCTTCAACTCTACTATTTGTTCTTCGCTTTTCAGTTCATTTCCTTTCCAGTCGTGTTCGTATCCAAGTTCTCTGAGTTTTTCAACACTCACTCCTATTTCCTTAGGTTTGAAGTGCGTCAGCGGTATATCAGTCATGTCAAATCTTATAGTTCCGTCTTTGAAAACGTAAACACCGTGTTTTGCCCTCAAAATTCCTTTTTCTAATCTTTCAGGGATCTTTAATTTTGAGGTCATTCCCATTACTCCTTTTATAGTAGAAAACGTGTCTCTCTCGCCTAAGTTTTCAATTGCTCTTTCATAAAGCTCTCTCAAGTTCACGTCTTTCTTAGCGTAAGCTATGGTTTCACTTCCGCACCTCGGACAAGTCTCGCTACCAACTTTTATTCTACACTTCGTACAGTAGTAAACTTGTTCAGTTAACCCACCGCAATCGCACTTCAACCAGAACGTCTCTTTTCCACACTTTTTACACTTTCTAACTGAGACTTCTACTGAAATAACTCCCTTAGAGGAGTTATAAGAAGAAGTGTAGTTTATGGCATTTTTTATGTCTCTCGTTTTACCTCCAGCTTGTCCAAGAGGAAAGAGTATGTGCGGTGGAGGGCTCATTTTCCTCTCTTTTGCTTTTTCCGGTCTGCCCATTCTCGCCCCAATTCTCCAAGGAGACCTCTCCCTTACGTCTAAACCGGACATTTTTCTAACTATCTCGATTGAACTGCCTTCGGGAACTTCAACTCTTTTTTTCAGCTTTTCATCCAGCCCGAGGCATCTTATTAGAACTCTCCACTTCTCAACTATTATTTTTCCATCTCTTACCTTGTGTGGAACTAAGAGTTTCTCTAAGATTTCCTTACCTTTTTTATCTAAATCTATTGTTAAAAGTTCTATATTTCCTTCAATTTTTCCTTTCGTACTAATCCAGTCTCTCAGATACACTACTTCATCTCTACTAATGTCGTGCCAAAGGTAAGTGTATTCCGGATGTAATGGAACGCCGTATTCTTCGCACAACTTTAAGGCGGTTTTTTCGTCTAATTTTTTCTTTAAAAACTTAGTTGGGACGTTCTTTTCTTCACACTCTTGCTTCCACCACTCGTAAACGAATGGAGAAGGTAGGAGTGGATGGTTGTTTTCAAGAAAATCTCCGAAATTTATCAGAATCTCTCCCATGTCTATAATAGCTTCGACATCATTTTTTATCGACAGAGCCTCTTTAAAACTGTCAACTCTGAGTACATCTCCGTTTTTGAGCCTTACAGTAGGCCCCTCTATACTCGTTACTGGAACTACGCTCCCAGCCTTTCCCGGCCTTTCCACTTTTAGTTGAGTTCCTATTGCTATGAACGAATCGGCTATTACCATCGTAGCTGGATTTATTCCAACAGTAGCAAATCCAGAATTTCTCGCTCTACCGTACCTCAACCTGAAACCGCCCTTACGAGAAGGATGACTGAAAACGGGTCTTCCAGCCACTATGTCTGAGAGATACTTGTCTTTTGGCTTTACTACTTGACTTTCTTCTTTTTCCTCTTCTTTCTCGTCTTTAACTATTAACTTGTCGAGCCACTCCCACCCATCTATGGAAAGACTATCAACGAGTTTTTTCAGTTTTGGGGCTTTTAGTGCTATTCCCTCAGCTATTACTAAGCACATTCCACCCCTCACTCTATTCGTTTCAACTCTCGGCAAGTTTCTATAACCTGAAACTTCAGCATCTTCTGTAGGTTCTCCATCTATGCAAACTGGACAGTTTGAAACTATAAGTTTTATTTCCTCGTCTCCCGGTAAGTACTGTAAATTTGCTACTTTTTTATAAAGTGGAATTTCCTCACAATACCTTAAAATTTCCTGCTCTGTTGGTTTATACCTATCTATTCCGAGCTTCCTCCTAACTAAATCACCTACAAGAACCGAAATTACCTGAGCAGTACCTCCAGCACTTCTTATCGGCCCTGCGTAGTATATCTTCAAGAATTCTGATCCGTCATCGTTTCTATCTATTTTTACTTTAGCTATTCCCTCTATTGGTGCTGCTACTACTCCTTCAGTAAGAATTGCAACGGCACTTCTTATTGCCAATTCTATTGCTCTTAATCTTTCAAACTTTCCAAACTTTCCATCTATTATGTCTTCTGCTATTTGAAAGCAAACTTTTTCTCTACTCATCCCACTTTTTTCTAATTCTTCAATTCTTTTTGCTATACCGTTTATGTGGAGTAACCTTTCAACTCTTTCAGCCATATTTCTCGCTATGGGTATCTCTACTTCCGTGCTTGGATCGAGAGCTTTGCTTCTCGCTTTTTTTGCTACTTCATACGCTCTCTCAACTTCTTTTAGCAGCTTTTCGTGATAACGCTTTATTTCTTCAACTAAAACTATTCTTCTTTTATCAGTTATTGCTTCCTCCTCAAAGAGGGGAAAGAACTTATCGAGAGTTGTGACCATCACTACTGGTTATGTCGAGTGAGGTTAAGGCTTTTGGTTTTTGATTTCTATATATAAAAGTTTTAAAATTATAGTTATATTTTTATACTACATATATAGATATTATTTGTATTTGTTATTGATTATTGTAGCGCGAAAAAGTTAAAAGACAAGATATTTTGAGCAAATGTCAATGACTGTGAAAAATGTTGCACTGTTACTGGTTTTGGTAACACTAACAGCTACTGTTGCCGGTTGCTCAAAGCCAAAAGAAGTTAAAGTTAACAACGTTTCGATAGTAGTTGGGAAAAACATGGTAAATTACGCAAAAAACTTTAAACTTATGCCTTTTAAGTCGGAAAACTGCACTGGTTATTTGTTATACGTTAAAAGTGGAAATGGTTGGACTGATTACGTGCTTTACAACGGAACGAAACCTAAGATAAGTTTTCTGAAAAATCCTATTTACATAAAAATTCCAGTAAAGAGGCTCGTTGTAATGTCATCAACGCACATAGCGATGTTGGAGGCGATAAACGCAACTAACTGCGTAGTTGGATTTATGTACGGAAATTACAAGCTCTACTTCAAAGACGTAGCTGAAAAATTAAAAGAAGGAAAAATCGTGAACGTTGGTGAACCCTATAGCCCAGATTACGAGAAGATCTTAGAGTTACATCCCGACTTAGTTGTCATATACGTGGCAATGGGAACGTCTAAGGTTGAAGAAAAGCTAAAGGAGCTGCACATACCATACGTTGTTGACAGCGAGTGGAAAGAAAATACGCCGCTTGGTAGGGTGGAGTGGGTCAAGTTTTTTGGAGCTATAACCGGTAAGGAAAAGAAAGCTTGCGAGTACTTCA
>JALSQI010000031.1 GCA_026985525.1 Archaeoglobaceae archaeon | reverse complement strand
GAAAAGCTGAAGGATTTAAACGAAGGGGAAGTTAGAAAAATCAAGATAAGGGAAGGTAAACTCGAAGTTTGCGTAGAAGAATTTTTTGACATAGAAAAAACAAACACTCCAGAAATCGTTTTTGAAGGTAAGTGGTTGGACAGAGTTAAGAGAATAGGCTTTGGCATGTGTGAAGGAGAAGTTGTCGTTAGAGGAAATGCAGGTATGTACGTTGGAGCTTTTATGAAAGGTGGAAAAATAGTAGTTGAAGGTAACGTTGATAGATTTGCTGGTATGGGAATGAGTGGAGGGGAAATACTGATTGAAGGAAATGCCGGAGATTACTTGGGATCTGCTTATAGAGGAGATAACGGAATGAAAGGTGGCAGGATAGTAGTTAAAGGCAATGCTGGAGACGAGGTAGGTTTGAAGATAAGAGAAGGTGAAATCGTTGTTGAAGGAAAAGCTGGGATGTTTTTTGGAGGAATGGCTGTGGGGGGTATTTTAAGAGCTTTTGAAGCTGAAAGAGTTGGAGCTAACATGAGATCCGGTGTAATAGTATTGGAAAGAGCTTTAGAGGAAAGCATACTTCCCGGATTTGTTTATTCCGGGAAAGATGAATTTGAAAACAAAATATACCACGTGTTTGAAGGTGATAAAGCTGTAAGGAAGAGTAAAGGTAAGCTACTCGTTAGAGAGCTGAACAAATAACTATTTATAATTAGGGGGTTATTCAGGTTTATTAAACTAAATCAGTGATTTAGCATGATAGAGTATAATGGAGGAGTGATACCAATGAAAGCTCCGAGCGATACAACGAAGTACCTCATCCATGCGGAAATAGTTGCTGATGGAGTGGTTGAAAGGCCCGACGTCGTTGGAGCTATATTTGGGCAGACTGAAGGTCTGCTTGGCGAGGACTTGGACTTAAGAGAATTGCAGAAAACCGGTAGGATTGGTAGAATTGAAGTTAAGGTTGAGAGTAGGGGTGGTAAAAGTTTTGGCGAAATTAAAGTCCCTTCAAGTTTGGACAAGATAGAAACAGCTATACTCGCCGCAGCTCTTGAAACTATCGAGAGAGTTGGCCCCTGCTCAGCTAAAATTAGAATTCTGAAAATTGAGGACGTTAGAGCGAGCAAGAGAAGAAAAATAGTTGAGAGGGCAAAGGACATACTGAGAGATCTGTTTGAAGAACCTGAAATCGAATCAGAAAAAATCGCAGACCTCGTTAGGCAGGCAGTTAGAGCTGAAGAGGTAATAGAATATGGAGAAGAAAAGTTGCCAGCCGGACCAGCTGTCGATGAAAGTGACGCAATAATAGTGGTGGAAGGAAGAGCAGACGTTTTAAACCTGTTGAGGCATGGAATAAAAAACGTCATAGCTGTTGAGGGAACGAACATACCAAAAACCATAGCTGAGCTTAGCAAGAAGAAAACAGTAACGGCTTTCTTAGATGGAGATAGAGGTGGAGACCTTATACTGAAAGAACTACTACAGGTTGCGGATATAGACTACGTTGCAAGAGCTCCGGAAGGGAAGGGAGTTGAGGATTTGACTCAGAAAGAAATAGTAAAATCTCTTAGAAACAAAGTTCCGGTAGAACAATTGCACTTAGTTAGAAGAGAAGTTCCCAAAGAAAAAGTAGAAGAGAAGCAAGACACATTGTTAGAATTGAAAAAGCACAAACAAGACGTTGAAGGGAGATTAGTAGCAAAGCTCTTGGACAAAAACCTTAACGTGATTAAAGAAGTACCCGTAAGAGACCTCGTAAAAGTGCTGAAAACGAACAACATGAAAGTTTCGAGTATTGTCTTCGACGGAGTTATAACTCAGAGAGTAATCGATTTAGCGGCAAAAAAGGATATCTCCTGTCTTGTAGGCGTTAGACTTGGAAGCGTCGTTAAAATTCCGACTTCTGTCAGGATAATTACTTTCGACGAACTTTAATAACTTTAATTTTTTTTATTAATTTTTTTAAAAATTAAATTAATGTTAAAATATCATCTACACTAAGATTCATCTTTTCAAGTTTTTTCTTAGCTCTACTGAAGGATGAATGGCTATAACTTTCACCAGAAGCTCTCATGATTATCGAGTTTAGTTCAGATTCGCTTAAAATTTCTTTTAGAAAATCTATGATGTTGCTTCTGTCAACGAGCTTTAAATTACCTCTGTCTATAACCCTACCTTCAGACATAGAGAGAATTAAAGCATCGTTTTTCCAGCAACTTTCACACTCTGAAACGAGTATTCCCAATTCTGAATTGAGAAATCTTATTTTCTGATACATAGTCCCCCCGCACTCGCAGAAACCACCGAAAATCTTATCTTTTACTCTAACTCCTTTTAAAGCCTTTCCGTCAAATATAAGACTGTTTAGTGGTTCTATAAAAATAATTTCCATTTTTCCACCCTAAACGGGCAGAACTCTTTTTACTTCTGGAATTTTTTGTTTAAGTCTTTGCTCTACAAACATTCCGAGTGTAAATTGAGACATGGGACATCCTTGACAAGCACCGAGTAATTGAACGAGTACTATCCCCTTTTCCTCGTCAACGTCGATTACAGCGATATTCCCACCATCCTGCATTAAAGCAGGCCTTATTTCTTCGTCTATTACTTTTTCTACTTTTTCTCTAAGGGATTCTGCCATAAACGATTGCATAAGTTACACTTATTTAACCCTTGCTCTAACTAGTACTAATGTTCGAACAAAACCTCGCTATTAAAGTTATCAGTGTTAACGCTAAAAAAGTTATAGAAGAAATAGAACTACTAAACTTGAGAGATAAGAAGAGGAGAATCGTATCGAGAGGAGATTACGTTGAGATACCTATCGTTAATTGTGATAATTTGAGAGAGGTTTTATCTAACATTTCAGTAGATTACGAAATTGTATGTCAGAAAAATCCTGTCTATTCAAGACCAAAAAGTTTGGAGGAGGCTTTAGAGAAAATCATTGAAAAAAACGAATTGGATAAAATTAGAAAATATCTGCCAAAAACTTACAAAGTACTCGGAGACGTAATCTTAGTTAAAATGAACGATTGTTTAAAGAATTATGCGAAAGAGATTGGAAAAGCTCTGCTTGAAATAAATCCTCACTGCAAGTCCGTATGGTGGGATAGGGGTAAGAGAGGAGCTATTAGAAAGCCTGAGGTGGAGTTAATAGCTGGGAAAGGTGGGGAAACTATACACAGAGAGGGTGGATGTATTTACAAATTCGATGTTTCCAAGGTCATGTTTAGCCCCGGAAATCAGGCAGAAAGAATAAGAATGGGTAAAATAGTTGGTAGAGAAGTCGTAGTTGACATGTTTGCTGGAATAGGTTATTTCACTATACCAGTGGCAAAGAAAGCAAAAAAAGTTTATGCAATTGAGATAAACCCTGAATCTTACCACTACCTTCTGGAAAACTTGAAGTTAAATTCAGTTAATTCAGTTGTACCAATTCTCGGAGATTCCATGTACGTAACTCCAGAAAGAGTTGCAGACAGAGTTATTATGGGCCATGTAAACTGTCACGAATTCCTTCCCGTAGCAATAAACGCTTTGAAAGAAAAGGGGTGGTTGCACTACCACGAATCAGTTCCCGAAGCTGTGATTGAAAGACCAGTTAGAAGAATTATTTCTGCAGCAGAAAAAGAGGGGAAAGAGGTAAAAATTGAGTGCGTTAGAAAAGTAAAAAACTACTCTCCAGGCGTCGTACATATAGTCGTTGATGCTTATATTTATTAAATATTCAACATCTATAAAAATAAATTACAAATTACAAGACAAAATTATAAAACGTCTATACCCATCATACTCATAACGCCAGCACCAATTTTTGGCTTGACATCTTTTCTAACATTTCTAACTTCGTTTCTCGTTCTGTAAATAGGCACTTCTACGTCATCGCTACAAAAGTTAAAGTTTATATCTTTAATGCCTGTCATTATCGCAACTACTTTGACTAAGTCCAAACCTTCTTCTATTCTCGCACCCCATATAACGTTTGCATCTGGCGCTATCTCAAACGTCAAGTTGTTTACTATCTCCTCAGCTTCTTTTATGCTGAGATTTTCTCCACCGGTAATGTGTATTAAAGCACCAGTAGCCCCTCTATAATCTACGTCGAGTAACGGATGGGTTAGACAATCTCTTACGACTTCCTGAACTTTGTTCTGAGCCTTTGATTCACCAACTAACATTACTGCAACTCCTCCATGCCCCATAACAGCTCTAACGTCTGCAAAGTCTATGTTTATCAGAGATGGTTTTGTTATGGTATCTGAAAGTCCTTTTATTGTTTCTGCTATCAACTGATCCATTACGCTAAATGCCTTCTCTATTGGTAGGTTTGGAACGTACTCTAAAAGCTTGTTGTTATCCAACACAATAACTGTATCGGTATTCTTTCTCAGCTCAGCTAAACCTTCTTCAGCCTTTGCTATTCTCGCTCTTTCAACTTTAAATGGTGTTTGAACCATACCTATGACTATTGCCCCCTGCTTCTTTGCAATCTCCGCTATTACTGGTGCAGATCCAGTTCCCGTACCCCCGCCCATCCCGGCACAGACAAAAACGAGATCAGCATCACTAAGCAATTCCTCAAAAGTGCCTCTTGCCATCTCAGCCGCTTTTCTACCTATTTCAGGATATCCACCAGCACCAAGACCTTTTGTTAAACTCCTTCCTATCAAAACTTTTTTATCAGCCCTTATTCTTTCTAAGTGCTGTTTGTCTGTGTTTACAGCTATTGTTAAAACTCCATCTATTCCTATGTTTTTTAGCCTGTTTATAGTGTTGTTTCCCGAACCGCCACACCCAACAACAACTATTTTTGCCGTACCGAATTCATCATCTTTTATATGTTTTCTACTCTCTCTTTCAAGGTCGTAAAATTCTTGGGCTTTACTAACATACGATTTCATTACAGACACCACCTATCTATAGGAGCTAAGATTTCTGCTCCTTTCAATAACATCAGCCTTCTCTTGAAGGAGGCGCCTTATTGCATCCCTTATCGCTTCACTAACGGATGCGTATTCTCCCTCTATAACAAGCTGTTCAAGCATCTCGTAGTGTTTATCTGTTAATCTTATAGACACCTTTCTCATAACACCACCGTAGATAACGCAGGCGCCTCCAAACAGCACCCTCATCCATTTTGTCAGGTGCTTTATTTTCCACGGGATGCCATCGCCGCACAGCCGTCCCGCCACCGTCGCATATATGCCATACATGTGTCCGACACTGTCAGACATATGGTCAGACTGGATAAATATAAGGTTTACTATTATGTGCATCGTTATAATGAGCGATACTTACAAGTATTTTTAAAATTGAAAAGTTTTCAATAAAGATGAACTAAAAGATAAACTAATCAAACAGCTCTCTCAAGTATATTTTGTACTTTCCAAGCTTTCCACCGTAATTGCCGGCAGATATTTTAACTACTCCGTCAACTTTCGTCGCCGCGAGAATGCACTTTCTCATAGCACTTTTAACGTGTTTCAAGCTCAATCCGTTTATTACTATCTCGTATATCGCATTTACGTTGTCTGGAACTTCTGATTCAACTGTATTTTTGAGAACTGGAGAGTACCTCTCGTTAGTCGTGGCTTTTAGGAAAGTGTACTTCCTGCCACCTATCTTAGAGCCAGAAGCCACTATCCCACCGGGAAAAGGAGTAATTACACCTTCCATGTTTTTTATTGAATCTACTGCCGCTATCGCAGCAGAGAGAGCTGAAGCTTGAGTTTCACCCATTATGAAAACGTTTCCTCCAGCGACGCCTTTTGCTATTCCGAAGTCGTTTTCGACTACGAATTCTCCCTCCATTGTAGGTATTGCCCAGCACTTTCTACCAGCTACACTCGTTTCTTTTTCATATCCATCTCCAAAGTATCTAAGCTTGTTTCCCACGTCGAATCTGTCTTCCTCTTTTTCCAATCCATCGAAGGCATTTGCTGTTGGAGCTGTTAAAACGCACTGCCCTATTCTCTCAATTAGCTGTCTTTGAAGGGATTTCTTTGACGGATGAAATAGCATTACGCTAACTCCTGCTCTACCATCTGGAGTTTCTCCGTAGTCCAAAAACCTTTCTATTCCTGCTTCTACTGGACACATTATTATAGACGTGGCAAAACCGCTCATTTCTTTTGCAGCTACTTCTGCGAGGCAGTAGTTGTATGCTGTAATTATAACCCTAGCTACGTAAGCATCAAAAGCCTCGCAGAAAGTGTCTTCTACATACACGCCATTTAAGAGCATGAGTGGAGAAGCAAATATTACGATAAAACATTAACGTTTTTTGCTTTACTGCTTTTTAGACTGTTTGGTGGGTATTATTGTTATGCTTTATATTAAGTTACTAATAGTAATGATAATCGTAATATAAAAAATAACTAAAACCAAAAACAATTTGTATTATTAACTTTCAATAACTATTTCTATGAGAGCGAGGAGATGTAAGATAGAGATAGTAAAAGAAGTACTCGAACTTCTATCAAGAAAACATATGAGTAAAACCGAAATTATAAAAAGATCAAATCTTAATTTTAATACAGGTATTGAAATACTTGAACAACTCGAAGCAAGAGGTTTGATTGAAAAAAGAGGTAACAAATATACTATAACGAAAAAAGGAATAGAGCTACAAGAAGTTCTAATTAGTGTAGAGGATTACTTGATTTATTATTGATATTTTTATTTCTAATTTCAATTATTATTTATTTTAAAAATTTCTAAAATATTATAATGATATTTTTAATTACTTTAAGCAACTCGTTATTGAAGTAGTTTATAGTAATTTTTATTTTTAATTTTGATTATAAATTTTAAATAATTCAAAAAATTTAAATTAAATAAAAATTATGTCTTCAGTGAGGTGTTGTGAAATGGATAAAAGAATATTTATTTTGGCTGGGTTGATAGCGGCATTGCTTTGCGTACCGGCATTGGCATCTACCCAGCAGCAAACATCAGTTACAACGAATGTACAAAATGTAGCGCCACACGTGTACAACGGAACTTTCAAAACGCAGATAAAAACAATTCAGGGAAGTGTAGTTTACGAAAGTATTGGCAATTACGTTACACCAAACCTACTTAGGACGAATGCAATAATACCTTACGCGTTTTATGGTGAAGGTATATCTTTCAGTGTAAAGGTAAGTGACCAGAATGGTGAGGGAGACTTAGACAATGGAGATGTAAAAATAATTCTTGACCCGGACCATCCATACGCTAACGATGGAGACGAGATAGTTTTGCAGGCAGGATATAACCCCGCAACTGTTGGTGATAGTGATCAGTACAACCTTACTTTCCAGAAGGACTGGACAGTAGGAAATCAGCATGGATTATACTACGTATATGTGATGGCAACTGACGAACATGGTCTAGCCGCTGATAACAATGCTGTTTGTGTTGGTAAAATTTTCCTAAATCCTGCAGTAGGTATAGATGTTAACGTTACAAGCCTGACTTTTGGAAATGTTGTACCGGGTGAAACAAATGTTCTGGCAAATGAAAGTCCAATAGTCGTTAACAATACTGATCCGGATCATGTCGGAATGATGCTTGCAATTGGTATATCCACAACAGATTTGACTAATCAAGATGGTGGTGGGCAGATACCTGCAAGTAACATGTGGGCAAACATAATTAGTGTAAACAATATGACAACGAATTATAATGTAACTATGAGTAATTCTGCACAAGTAATCTTAACTTATCCGGGTATATATCCTGGATCAAACAACGCTTTAATGTTCAACATGTACATGAACGTACCTACACCACTAGTTAGTGGCACTTACACAGGATCAGCAACAATATATGCAATAGGAATATAACCTAATTTTTTATTTTTTATTTTAGGAGGTGATAGAATATGAATAATTTGAGAATCAAAGTGGGTTTAATTTTCTTAGCATTTCTAATTGCTGTACATACGGTATCGGCTTTTGGAGGTGCAATAACCCCTCCAAAAATAGCAGTTAAAGTAAATGCAAGTGATATACCTCAAAAAGTTACAGTAACGTTAAGAATTTATAATACAAATAACTATCCCGTAAAAATTAGTTTAATACCACAAGGAGAGATAAACAGTAGCTCTCTATCTACGGACTTTTCTAAAAATGGATTTTTAATGAATGCAGGAGCTAAAGAAGACATAAATGTATCATTTAACGTTAAAAAAGCTGGAAGTTACAACGGAAGCATAATTGTAAAATTTGAGAAAGTTGGAAATAATCCAAAACATGGCTCATATCTTAAAACTTCACTTGCGTTTCCAGTAGGTGTTGAAGTAAAAACAACAGGTAAAGAAAGAGGTATTCCTGGATTCTTTGCAATCTACAGTATAGTAGCTATTGTCATTTTGGCACTATTTAGACGAAAAACGAAAAAATAAAATATTTTTTAATATTTAATTCATAAATTCAGAAAGTTAATTAACCAAAAAATATTTATATTAATAAAATAAATATTGATTAATAGTTTAACGGAGGTGAGAAAAATGAAATTAAAATTGAGAACTGCAGCACTGACAACTTTGTTTGCAGCAATTCTATCAACTCCAGCAATGGCGTACTCTTTCGTACCTGAGGTGCCATTATATTATATCTATTTCCTCTGGGCTCTTCATCCAACGAGCATAGTAACGATACCTATATTCATGACAATCTAATAAAACAATGATCATTTTTAATTTTTAACTATAAATAATAATCACTTAATGTAAGTTTTAGAAATTCTATTAAATTTAAATACTTTAAAAATAATCAGTAATTATGAAGTCTAAACTCATCTTGCTTATACTTTTAGTTGTTACTGGGACTGTAAATGCCAAGCCTTTAAGTACTACTGGTAAATCAAGCTTAAACGTAAAAGTAACAGCAAGCTGTAAGTCGGAAAACGTTAAACCTGTATTAGAAGAGATAAGTGTCACAGCTCGAAAAGGAAAAATGCTTTTTGCGTTTACGGGAGAGAAACTTTTATTGCATGTAAAAATAAAAGATTTAAATGGTGGTAGAGATATTTCTAAAGTTTATGCAATTCTAATATCAGGGAATAAAACTATAGAGGTAAAACTTAGTGCAATTGGTACATCAGGTTGTACTGCTAAGTATTTTGGGAGTTATACGATTAGAACAGGGGATTATGGTTTATATACAGTAAAAGTAGTAGCTGTAGATTCTAAAGGTTTAAAGGATGAGAAAAATGCAGAAAGTATATTTTTGAATCCATCAATTGGGGTTGACGTAACTCCTGAAACAATAAACTTTGGTAAGGGTATACCGGGAAGCAAATCAAACGTTACTGTATTGATAAAGAACCTCGATCCCGATAATGTTGGAATGAGTTTAAGGTTTTTAGTAAAAGTTGGTAAATTTACTGGCAATGGCAACTCCTTTACTGCTAATATAACGTGTAATAATATAAAACTCAGCAACGTTTACTCTGAAATAGCGGAGATACCTGCTAAGAGTAGTATAAAGGTTACTTTTGAATTGCAAAGACCTATACCTCTTCCTGCAGGTGATTATACTGGAGAATTAAACTTAAAATTCGTTACTTAATCTTTATTTTATATTTCAATTTTACCAACACTTATCAGCAAATATTAAATAAATTTTTAAAAATAATAATAGTATTCTCCTTTAGCTTTTTGTTCTCTATCTAATCTCGAATCTGGTTTGTTTATTCTCGGTCTTTTTGTCTCCTCATCTCTTCTAAACGTTATACTAAGTTTTGATAGAAATCTATTCATTCCTTCTCTCATACTCGTGGGTCTGCTGACTTTGCCCCTTTTTCCCGGCTCACCTTCAAAAACAAGAAGTCTATCGCTAACCATATCTATGAGGTATATGTCGTGATCTACAACGAGAACGCTTTTTTCCATGTTCATAGCAAACCTCCTTATCATTCTCGCAGCTTCGGTTCTCTGCTCTACATCAAGGTGGGCTGAAGGCTCATCGAGAAGGTATAAATCCGCATCTCTCAAAAGACATGCAACTATTGCAACTCTTTGCAGTTCTCCACCGCTGAGTTCACTCAGTCTTTTGTCCATAATTCTGTCAATTCTGAGGGGTTTTATGAATTCTGTTTTGTAATAGGAAGTTTCAACTGCTGGATTTACAGACCTGAGAAAATCTTGAACTCTTGCTGGACTATCAGCTTTTATGTATTGAGGTTTATAGGAAACCCTTAAGTCAAGTTTTACTTTTTCATCGTCGTCTCTTTCAACTCCCGCCAGTACTTTTACGAAAGTCGATTTACCCGTTGCATTTGCTCCAACTACGCCGAGTACTTCACCTACTCTAATATCTCCACTACTAGCCTCTAACTTGAACTTCGGATAGGTTTTCGTAAAGCTTGGATATTCAACGAGGACTTTTTCACATTCCCCTTCTCTCGGCTGGAACATGTCGAATTCTATGGGCTTATCTCTAATCTGCACGTTTTCTTCTGGCAAGTAGCCTTTTAGATATTGATTTATACCAACTCTAACACTTTTTGGATTTGTTATTATTCCGTAAACTCCCGGTTCTCCGTAGCTTATGTGTACTAAGTCTGCAAGTAAATCCAGTATTGCTATGTCGTGTTCGACTATTAAAACTGGTTTTTTCTCAGCTATTTCTCTTATAGCCTTTGCAGCAGCAATTCTCTGGTATATGTCTAAGTAAGACGTTATCTCGTCGAGGAAGTAAAAATCAGCGTTTTTTAGTAAGCAAGCTGCTATTGCCAATCTTTGCAACTCCCCTCCACTAAGTTCTTTCACGTCTTTGTTTATCGAATTCTCGAGACCCAGCTTTGCTACGTATTCGTCAATTTTTCCCTTTTCATCAGCTCTTTCCAACAGATCTTTTGCTTTACCCTTGTACGCTTTTGGTATTGCTTCTATGTACTGCGGTTTTACTGCCACTCTTATCTTTCCCTCTGCTAAGGATTTCAAATAATCTAAAAGCTCCGTTCCAGCGAACCTTTCAAATACTTCTTCCCAACTCGCCTCCTCTTTACCGAGATTTGGTTTTATTTGTCCGGAAAGAATTCTAACTGCAGTAGTTTTTCCAGTTCCATTAGCGCCTAACAATCCTACTACGTGTCCTTTCTTTGGAATAGGCAGGTTGTACAATACAAAACCATTCTTACCATATCTGTGAACTTCTTTTCCTTCAAGCCTCTCTGGTAAATTTACAATTGAAATAGCTTTAAAAGGACATTTTTTAACACAAATTCCACATCCAACACACAACTCTTCAGAAATTGTAGCTATTTCGTTTACAGTTATAGCTTCAGCACCAGTTCTAACTTTTGGACAGTACTTAACGCACTCTAAGCTACACCTCTTTGGTTTGCACCTCTTTGGATCAACGACAGCGAGTCTCATGAACTTCCAGCAGAATTGCCTGAATTTTTAATTTCTCTTTATCCTAACGCAACTTTTTGAAAAAATTAATTTATATGTAAAAATTAAAAATAAATTTAAAATCAAAGGCTTCCTATTCCAAGCGATTCGTTCGTAATCTTCATACTTTCATCTCTGCTCTTCAATTCAAACATCGCTCTTATTGCATCTACGTTTTCAGGGACTACTATTGCTTCCTGATGAATTGCCTGAGTCAAGTATATTTCTCCATCAACAATCGATATACTTTCTTCCCAAACGCAGTTCTCGTACAAATCATACCTCATCCTAACTTCTCTCGCCCACTCCACTATCTTTGCAGTTGAAGTAAATCCATCTTTCTCACTTAGCAACAAAATTCTCGGTTCGCTCTTTAAAACTTCAATGACGTCATCTCTACTTGGAACTTCTTCTGGAACTACGTTTATGGAGTGAACGTGCATGAGCGTCGTGGGGACTTTAAAAGCCACTGTCGTTATATCGACGTCGAGAACAGTTTTAACGTCTGGGCCGTGGTGAGATGGTAGAGCTATAGGATTAGGCATTATTCCATTAACGAGACCTTTTTTGTCTTCTTTTGGGTCAACTACTCTTCTTATCATCGTAGCTCGAACTTTCTTTATTCCAAAGTTTTCCTTTATCAAGTAAAGAACTCTTGTTAAACCCGTTGTGTTACAGCTCACAACTCTAACGTAATCCTTTCCAATCGCTTTGTCGTAGCAAGATAGGGCGTTGAAAGAAACCTCAGCAACACTCTCTTTCTCTCCACCTTGAAATATTGCTTTTACGCCTGCTTTAACGTACTTCTCTTTATTTTCGGCACCTACTTTGCTGGGACTGCAATCTATGACTACGTCCGCTTTTTCAATCAAGTCGTCTATGGTTCCTTCTATCTTAATACCCGCTTTATCGAACAGCTCAGCTCTTTCTTCTATTGCTGCGTACAGTTTATATCCCTTTTTAACTGCCATTTTAGCTTCGAAATCAGGTTTTGTCTTTGTAACTCCTACAACGCTCATATCTTTCTGCAAATTAACTGCATCTGCCACTCTTTTTCCAATAGTTCCGTAACCGTTTATTGCTACCTTGACTTTTTTTCTTCTCCTCGTTTTGCCCTTCTTACTCGCCACTTTCAATCACCACCATGTGGGAACTCATGTCCATAAGGACTATTTTACCCCTAAGTTCCTTCATTTCTCCAAAAATGTCGTACATTTTAACTCTCTCTCCATTCACTTCAATTCTCACCACGTCCTCCATAACTAACACTTCTTTACCATCTTTTTTCAAAAACACTTTCGACTCGCACACGACAACTTTTCTGCATTTATCTTTAAAAAATGTTATGAATGTTAATTTTCCAACGGCGTTAACAAAAGCCTCATAAGGCGAATGAAGAGTTTAAAAAGCATGAACCTCAACAAACCAGTTAGAGATATCAGAATAGAAAAAAACATGAGCGTTTCAAAACTGATAGAACAGTTTTCATCGGCTGGTGGATTTACCGCGAGAAAACTGGCGGATGCCGTAGATATAGTTGAAGAAATGGTAAAGGACGAAAAAACGATAGTTTTTCTCTCGTTTCCCGCAGCAATTGTTTCTACGGGAGTAAGAGGTGTTTTAAAAGAAATAGTAAAAGAAAAGTTAGTTGACGTTGTTATAACGACGTGTGGCACCTTAGACCATGACTTAGCAAGGATTTGGAGAGACTACTATCACGGGTCTTTTTCCTTAGACGATTCCGAGCTTTACAAACTTGGAATAAACAGAATAGGAAACGTTTTAACTCCAAACGAGAGTTATGGTTTAATTATTGAAGAAAAGGTGCTTCCAATGATTGAAGAAATATACAAAGAAAAGAGAAGACTTTCAACGAGAGAATTGGTGTGGGAGGTTGGAAAGAGGTTGGAAGGAGAAGAAAACTGCGAAAGTTCAATAGTTTACTGGTGCTGGAAAAACAGAATTCCAGTTTTCGTTCCGGGAATAACAGATGGAGCTTTTGGAAGTCAGCTTTGGATATTCTATCAACAGCACAAAGATTTTGTAGTTGACGTTTTAAAAGACGAATGTGAGCTTAGCGACATAGTTTATTCAGCAGAAAAAACGGGTGCTTTAATAATTGGTGGTGGTATAAGCAAGCACCA
>JALSQI010000030.1 GCA_026985525.1 Archaeoglobaceae archaeon | reverse complement strand
TTTCGATTATAGAAGTAAGTCTTTTTAACTCTTCTATTCTACACTCCGCACAACCGCAAATAACTGTCCCATCTCTCGTAACTACGTAGAATTCTGGATGATTCATAGCCATTCTTATAAATCTCCTCCTCATTTGGGCTTTGTCTTTAAAGAGTGCTGTGCAGTAGTGAAACTTTTTAACCTTTTTCAAGTACATTTCGGCTATCTCATCACTACCTTCAGCCCCAAAGTAATCTCCTACTTTAAATCCTCTGTTGAATAACTCCTCTTGATTCGTTGCTGAAAACTCAAGTTCATTCAAGTTCATGAAGATGTCGTGTTCGTTGACGAAATCGGCTAATCTTTCATCAAACTTTATAGCCGGAATTTCAACCCCAACTTCAAGCCCAAATTTTTTTGCAGATTTAACAGATTCCGCATACAGTTCAAGGTTTTTTATCGGATGAAATCTAATCTCATCAACGTAAGCAGATAGCTTTTCCAACGTTCTCTCCTTAGCTGGAAAGCTGGTGTACAAGTGAACGTGAAGGTCGAGAGATTTCAAAAGCTTTGCAAAGTGGAGCGTTTTTTCTAAAACGAAAAGTGGCTCTCCTCCAGTTATAGATGCTCCTTCAGCACTCATTAGATTTGCTTCCTCCAAAACATCCTCATCCCTTTTTACTTCCCTCTCATTGGCAAATACTACGTCTTTTCCCTTTCTCTCTTCAGAAATCGGACAGTAAAAGCACGAATTCGGGCAGAGTCCTGTTACGAAGAGAACTAATTTTGCCCCCCTCCTACAGAGCTTGCACCCCTCGCTCAAGTAAGTGTAATAACTTCCAGCTTCTATCCTCGTTACCATCAGTTTTAATTCTACTCAAGGTTATAAAAAAGTAAACAATAAAGCTAAATTTTTAGCAATCTCTCCCTTACCCAATCAGCTCCGAGGGATTCCATGAAATAACCGGCTCTTGGACCGTAATTCTTTCCCAGTATAGCCTTATATATTGCTCTAAAAGCTTTAGCTGGCTTTATACCCAAATTCTTTGCAGTTTCATAAACTAATCCGTGTAACTCTTCAGCCCTCATATCGTCTTTTAATTTACTTGCAAACTCTTTTAGAAACTTAATTTCCTCATCGCTAAATTCAACTTTATTCTTCACTTCTTCCAAACTAAGTATTTCGAACTTCATTTTTTCAGGTGCAAACTTCTCAAGCCATCTCTTAGCGTACTCAAGTTTTCTAATTAGTTCTGGTAGTTGTTCTTCGCTAACGCTGTATCTCGTTCTCTTTAATATCTCCAACACTTTATCCAGATTCCATTCTGCTATCTGTCCCACAACTACCAGATGCCTAAAAGGCACTTCAACGTGCTTGATTTTTCTTATTAGAGAAAGTTCAGCACTTCTATCTCCTTTTGCAAGTGCTTCTTCGAATTCGTCTATTAAGTCGAGTAGAGAGGCGGGATCGAAGTCTATGTGTCTTTCAGGTCTCGTTCTTATTATTATGTACCTCACGGCCTCAGGTGGGAGTATGTCAACCATTTCTCTAACTGGAACAACTATACCTTTAGAACCTTTCATGGGTCCAACGCCTTTTAGGTGAATCCATTCGTAAACAATGGGATAAGGTGGTTCTACTCCAAACACTTCTCTTGCAATTCTCTTGCCCGTGTCGTAACTTCCACCTGCCGCTGCGTGATCTTTACCCATTGGCTCGCACGTTATTTTTAGTATTCCCCACCTCGCAGGCCAGTCAACCCTCCATCCAAGCTTTCCACTCCTGTAATCGGAATAACCCTCGTAACCGCACTCACAAACGTAGTGAACTCCTTTATCGTCAAAGTCCAGAACTACAGTAGAGTTTATTCTTCCACAGTTTTCACATATCGGCATAAAAGGGGACCACTTCTCATCGCATTTCTTTCCGGTAACTTCTTCAAGAATATTAGCTATTTTATCTCTATTAGCTAAAGCGATTTTTATCGCTTCCTCGTACTCTCCAGCCTTGTACATCTTATCGGCTCTCTTCACTTCTACGTCTATTCCAAGTATATCGAGAGATTCGAGGAACGGTTCAAGGAAGTGTTCAGCGTAACTTTCGTGTCCTTTACAAGGACATGGTATCTCGCTCAACGGCATTCCAACGTATTTTTCGTATTCTTCAGGTAAAAACGGATACCTTCTCCTCAAAGGGTCAAAAGTGTCGGCTATGTAAACTATTTTTGCCTTACCGCCCCTATCCTCTATAGCTCTCCTTACGGCATCTGCAGTCAGCATTTCTCTTAAGTTTCCAAGGTGTATATGACCAGAAGGAGTTATTCCAGTCGCAATTCTATGCTTGTCGCTAATTTTAAGTAAATCTTCAGCTATTTTGTCTGCCCAGTGCATGTACACACCTCCAGCTTTTCGAGGGCAAAATCTACTTCTTTTTTGTCGATTACGAGAGGTGGAACGAACCTAAGGCTTTTTTCAGACGTTGCGTTTACGAGTAAACCGTTTTTTAGAGCTTTTTCCACAACGCCAAAAGCGTTATCGCAGTTAACTCCAAGCATCAAACCCATACCTCTCGAATTGCCAAAAATCTCTTCTAAGCCTTTCTGGAAATACCTTCCCATTTTTTTAGCGTTTTCCACGAGTTCATATTTTTCAATTACTTCTATAGTCGCTAAAGCTGCAGAGCAGGCGAGTGGATTGCCACCAAAAGTGGAAGCGTGATTACCAAAGTCCATTTTATCCGCCACTTCATCACTAACACCAACGCAACCTATGGGAACGCCCGAAGCCATACCCTTTGCCATCGTCATTATGTCTGGCTGTAAATCAAAGTGATCTTTCGCGAACCACTTACCAGTTCTACCAAATCCCGTTTGAACTTCATCAAATATAATTAAGAAATTATATTTATCTTTTAATTCAAAAATTTCATGTAGAAATTCTTCTTTAGCCGGGATAATTCCAGCTTCCCCCTGTACGATTTCCAATATAACAGCTGCTACATCTCCATCTATTTTTCTCTTCAATTCACCTACATCGTTAAATTCAGAAAAAACAACCGGTTCTACGAGGGGTTCAAAAGGTTCTCTAAAAACTTTTTTCCACGTAACAGATAAAGCACCCATAGTTCTGCCGTGAAAAGAACCGGAAAAAGCTACGAACTTCTTTTTTCCAGTAGCCTTTCTCGAAATCTTTAAACCAGCCTCTACAGCTTCAGCCCCGCTGTTGCAGAAAAAGAACTTATCCATTTTAGTTATTTCTTTCAGCTTTTCTGCAAGTTCTATCTGTGGAATCGTGTAGTAAAGGTTAGAAGTGTGAATGAGCTTTTCTGCCTGAGACTTTATCTTTTCGACTAATTCTGGATGGCAATGACCAAGCACACAAACAGCTATTCCAGCTACGAGGTCGAGATAACGGTTCCCATCAACATCGTAAAGCCAGCAACCTTCCCCCCTCTCAAAAACCACTGGTATTCTACGGTAAAATTGAATGTGAACGGCTTTTTCCCTTTCTATCCAACTTTTAGTTTCTGACATGAGTTCGAATTGAAGTTCAAAGTTATTTAAAAGTTCACTATCAATTCTTTCATC
>JALSQI010000029.1 GCA_026985525.1 Archaeoglobaceae archaeon | reverse complement strand
TTCTTTTTGCTCTACCAACATTTGTATGTTTGGTGGTTAATGGTTATTACTTTGGCTCATATATTGCAACCGCCATTCTAAATAACTCGCTAAATAAATTCATAATTTTAACACTTCCCCACGGCATCTTCGAAATCCCTGCTACAATCATAGCTGGAGCTGCTGGCTTCAAAATTCCATACGAAATAATTAGATACTTAGCTGGTAAAAAGAAACAGATTCTAACGAAGGAAGATATAAAAGAATACTTGACTCTCGCTTTAATCTCGATAATTTTAATTGTAATTGCTGCGTGGATAGGGGCAAACATAACGCTAAAAATAGCCAAAGCAATGCTGAGGACGAAAGGTATTTGAAGATTTGGGGGTGATTTAAAATTATACTAAAGATAATTGAAGCGATAACTATCTTGAATGAAACTTAAAAAAAGAAGAGAGGATGGAGATGGAGGTTTTTTGGATTGTAAAAGGAATAGAGAATGTAGTTAAAGCTAATCCCAGGAGGTTGGAGGACTTACTTAAGAGCCTCAAGAAGGATAAGGAATTGTTCGAGGAGATCGTCATTTCTGCGTACGTAGAAGGATTAATTGGTTTGTCTAAAGCCTCGGAATTGCTTGAAATTACGCGAGACGAATTAATTGATATTCTTAAGAAAAGAGGTATTCCGATAAGGACTTTGAGTAAGGAAGACGTAATAGCTGAAGTAGAGGCAATCAAATGGTTTTAATCGATAACACGGTTCTTTCAAACTTTGCGAAGGTGAATAGGCTGGATCTGCTTAAGAGAGCCTTCGAGAAATTATACGTGACGGAGCAAGTTTTGGAGGAATTTAAGCTCGGTATTGAGAGAGGTGTTTTACCTAACATATCTCTTGATTTTGAAGTGTTAAAGCTGGAAGGAGAAGAGATTGAGCTTTACAATTCATTAAGGGCGAAGTTGGGAAAGGGAGAAGCATCTTGCTTAGCCATTGCAAAGAACCGCAACATGAAATTTCTAACAGATGACTCAGATGCTAGAAAAGCTGCAAATATTTTAGGAATTCCCGTGTCTGGAACCATCGGTGTTTTAGTTCGCTGTATTGAAAGAAATATAATCTCCAAGGAGGAAGGAAATAAGATCTTAAAGGAGATGATCGCAAAAGGTTTTTACTCTCCGATCTCTGATTTAGATGAGATAGTCTAATTTCAAAAATTGGAATCCTACAACAGCTTTAAAATCGACCAGACCTGGTAAATTCCGAACAACACTGTAGGAATTAAAGCTATTATGAATGCTTTTCTAAGTTCGATCTCTCTTGCGTGATTAATTACAAAATCAACTTATCATACTACTTATAACATTATCATACACTTGGTAGTAAAATTAAGCACTAAATCGGGTACTTTTGGTTAATCAACAGTGTTATAAGCAATAGCTTTATTATAACTAAATTAATGATAAGTTATTATGCAATGGCTCAATTACTTTTTTGTCATTATCGTCGCAGCTATTGCTTTCGCTCTAATCATAAATGTAAATGTAGTAGAACTAAAGATTAGAAAAATATCATATAAACTAAAAATGATATTGTTTATCTTCATTGCTATAGCGTTTAGCTTTATCAGTAGCTTATTAGTAAATAGAATGTCATTTAATAAAAAATTTTTTTATTGGTTTATTCTATTCTCAATATCAACTCTCGCGATCGTATCACTGGAGCTGAAGAATAATCTTTGATACTATGTCTTTGACTACAAATTGTGGAAAGGATTGTGGTAATACTTTAGCAATAACTTGGCAAGCAAAATACTTTTAAACAAAGTCTCAGAGTATATCACGTGGGCTCGTAGCTCAGCCAGGTAGAGCAACGGCCTTTTAAGCCGTTGGTCGCGGGTTCAAATCCCGTCGAGCCCGCATTTAATGTTTTGGAACGCATTAGTATGAACTAAAACTAACCAAAAATTAACCAAAACTCTTATATACAAACCGCAAAGGGTAGTAAAGCTACAGTATCAATTATGAGGTGGTGTACGTGAAATTCCGACTGCAAGACCACATACTTGTTCCTAAGCATATTTTACTGAGTGATGAGGAGGCAGAGGAAGTTTTAAAAACTCTCGGTGTAAAAAAAGAACAGTTGCCGAAAATAAGAGCTGATGATCCAGTTGCTAAGGAGATAGGAGCTAAACCGGGACAGATAGTTAAGATAATAAGGGAAAGTCCAACTGCTGGAAAGTCTGTGGCGTATAGATTGGTGATATAGTGGGTGATGTTCGCGTACTAACTTTTTATCTGATTTTTTGAAGTTGTGAGGTGGTGCGATGTTAGATAGGAGAGTTTTAGCTAAGGCGTACTTTACGCATGACAGGCTGGTAAAGCATCAAATTGACTCTTTTAACAGGTTTCTCGACGAAGGGTTGCAGAGGGTAATAGATGAACAGAAGAAAATTGAATTGGACATACCAGATACTTGCGTTAGGCTTGGGAAAATATGGATTGGCAAACCAATAGTAAAGGAGGCAGATGGAAGTAAAGTTGATTTGTACCCAGCAATAGCAAGGCTTAGAAACTTAACTTATGCAGCACCTATATTCTTAGAATGTCAGGTTATTGATGAAGGCAGAGAACTCGAACCAGAAGTTGTTGAAATTGGAATGTTACCCATAATGGTTAAGTCTAAAGCGTGCAACCTCGTTATAAACGATGTAGATCCAATAAGCGTTGGAGAAGATCCTCTTGATCCGGGCGGTTACTTCATAATTAACGGAAGCGAAAGAGCTTTAATGACACTCGAAGACTTAGCACCAAACAAGATTCTCTTAGAAAAAGAGGAGAGGTATGGGGAAGAAGTTGAAGTTGCAAAGTGTTTTAGTCAAAGAGCTGGTTATAGAGCTCTCGTAGTAGTTGAGAGAGGAAGGAACAACATACTCGAAGTAACTTTTCCTCAACTTCCAAAGCCCATAAGCTTTGTAACTCTGATGAAAGCTTTGGGGGTTGAGACTGATCAGGAAATAGTAGAGATGGTTAGCACAAATCCGGAAATAATGAAGTTCATGCTTGAAAACGTTGAAGTTGCAGAAGTTGAAACGCAGGAGGAAGCTATAGAATACATAGGCAGAAGAGTTGCTCCGGGTCAAAGCAAAGAGTACAGGATTCAGAGGGCAAATCAGGTTCTTGATCAGTACTTTTTACCGCACTTAGGCGTCGAGCCAGAAGCGAGGAGAGCTAAAGCTTTTTACCTCGCTAGAATGGCTGAGGCAGTTTTCGAATTAGCTCTCGGTATGAGGATGGTTGACGATAAAGATCACTATGCAAACAAGAGGTTAAAGCTTGCTGGAGACCTCATGGAAGAGATATTCAGAGTTGCTTTTTTGAGGTTGGCTAAGGACGTTAAGTATCAGCTTGAAAGAGCAAAAGTTAGGGGCAGAAGTTTAAAAATGTCAACCGCTGTTAGAAGTGACGTTTTAACTGACAGAATTATGCACCCAATGGCTACTGGAAACTGGGTCGGTGGGAGAACTGGAGTTTCTCAGCTAATAGATAGGCACAACTACATTTCTATTCTATCTCACTTGAGAAGAGTTATTTCTCCTCTCTCGAGATCACAACCACACTTTGAAGCGAGAGATTTACATCCAACGCAGTGGGGTAGAATATGCCCCTCCGAAACGCCCGAAGGCCCTAACTGTGGACTCGTTAAAAACCTCGCGCAGTACGCAGAACTTAGCGTTGGTACTAACGAGGAGGAGGTTATTCAGACTGTCTTCTCTCTCGGAGTTTTGCCGATAAAAGAAGGTTAAAATGTTAAAATGTTGTTAAAATGTTAAAATAATTAAAAAGGAAAAAAAGGTTGGGAGGTTTAGTCATGAAAACGAGGGTTTACGTTAACGGAGCCCTTATCGGTTTTTGTGATGACGGTAAAAAACTTGCAGAAGAGATAAGAGAGTTGAGGAGAGCTGGGAAAATATCTAATCAAGTTAACGTAGCTTATTACCCCGATTCTAACGAAGTCAGAATTAACACTGATGCGGGTAGGGCGAGAAGACCGCTAATAGTTGTTAAAGATGGAAAACCACTTGTTACAGAAGAGCACATAGAAATGCTCAAGAGGGGAGAAATAACTTTTGAAGATCTCGTTTTAGAAGGCGTAATAGAATTTCTCGATGCAGAAGAGGAAGAAAACGCGTACATAGCCGTTTACGAGGATGAGTTAACACCGGAACACACTCACCTTGAACTGTGCCCATCTTTAATAGTCGGTATATGTACTGGTAGCATACCGTATCCAGAACACAACGCGTCGCCGAGGAATACGATGGGGGCTGCGATGATAAAGCAGAGCTTAGGCTTGCCTTACTCCAACTTAATGTGGAGAACCGATACGAGGGGACACTTACTTCACTATCCGCAAATACCCATAGTTACAACAGATACCCAGCTTGAAATTAAGTTCGACGAAAGACCAGCTGGACAGAACTTCGTAGTTGCAGTTATTAGCTACGAAGGTTACAACATAGAAGATGCTTTAATATTCAACAAAGGCAGTATAGAAAGAGGACTTGGAAGGTCACACTTCTTTAGAACTTACGAAACAGAAGAAATGCGATACCCCGGAGGACAGGAAGACAAGTTCGAAATACCCGGTGCTGATATATCTGGTTTTAGAGGTGCTGAAGCTTACGCTCACCTCGATGAGGATGGGTTAGTTCATCCGGAAACCGAGGTCGGGCCGGATGACGTGCTTATAGGAAAAACCTCTCCACCCAGATTTCTTGAAGAACCTTCACAGGGAATATCGCCTCAGAAGAGGAGAGAAACTTCTGTAACTATGAGGTCTAACGAAAAAGGAATAGTTGATGCTGTATTCCTTATGCAGGCTGAGAGCGGTTCAAGATTGGCTAAGGTCAGGGTTAGAGATTTAAGAATTCCAGAGCTTGGAGATAAGTTCGCTTCAAGACACGGGCAGAAAGGAGTTGTTGGCTTGATAGTGCCAGAAGAAGACATGCCTTTCACAGAATCCGGAATTGTGCCAGACATGATCATAAATCCTCATGCAATTCCTTCGAGAATGACGGTTGGACATGTTTTGGAAATGATTGGTGGAAAAGTTGGATGCTTAGAAGGTAGGAGAGTTGACGCTACTATATTCTATGGAGAAAAGGAGAAGGACTTGAGAGAGATACTTAAAGCCTACGGATTTAGTCATACGGGTAAAGAAGTCATGTACGACGGAATAACTGGAAAGAAGTTCATGGTTGACATATTTGTTGGAGTTATATACTATCAGAAGTTGTACCACATGGTCTCGAACAAGCTTCACGCGAGAAGCAGAGGACCAGTTCAGGTTTTGACGAGACAGCCAACTGAGGGTAGAGCGAGAAAGGGTGGATTGAGGTTTGGAGAAATGGAAAGAGACGTTTTAATAGGACACGGAGCAGCGATGTTACTAAAAGACAGGTTACTCGAAGAGTCTGATAAAGTAGAAGTTTACGTATGCGGAAATTGCGGACACGTTGCGACTTACGACTTTAGGAGGGGGACAGCTTACTGTAGAGTGTGTGACGACGACAGCAACATACATAAAGTTGAGATGAGCTACGCTTTCAAGCTATTGCTTGACGAGCTAAAATCTATGATGATTGCTCCGAGATTAATACTTGAAGATAAGGCGTAAAAATATTTTAAGGTGTTCTTTATGATTCCGAAAAGAATAGGTGGTATAAAATTCGAAGTTTTAAGTCCTCAGGAAATTAGAAGAATGAGCGTTGCGAAGATTATAACTCCCGAAACTTACGACGACGACGGTTTTCCAATAGAATCTGGCCTTATGGATCCGAGGTTAGGCGTCATAGACCCGGGCCTTAGATGCAGAACTTGTGGTGGTAAGGCCGGTGAGTGTCCTGGACATTTTGGTCACATAGAGCTTGCAGCTCCAGTCATTCACGTTGGTTACGCAAAGTTGATAGCCAAACTTTTGAACGCTACTTGTAGAGAATGCGGAAGGATACTTCTTAAAGACGAAAAGAGAGATGAATACATAAAACAGATAGAGGAAAGAAAAAGGCTTAATCAGGATTACGAGGACATAATCAAAGAAGTGTTTAGAGTAACTAAGAGTGTCAAGGTGTGCCCTCACTGCGGGGCTGAACAAATAGAAGTAAAATTCGAAAAACCAACGTCTTATTACGAAAACGAACACAAGTTAACTCCCAAGGATGTTAGAGAAAGGCTTGAAAAAATTCCGGATGAAGACTTGCCCGCTTTTGGGATGAATCCAAAAGCTGTAAGGCCTGAGTGGATGGTGCTTACGGTTCTACCGGTTCCACCCGTTACAGTTAGACCTTCTATAATTCTGGAAACTGGGCAGAGGAGTGAAGATGACTTAACTCACAAGCTCGTTGACATAATTAGGATAAACCAGCGTTTCATGGATAACAAGGAGGGGGGAGCACCTCAACTGATCTTAGAGGACTTGTGGGAGTTACTGCAATATCACGTAACGACTTACCTCGACAACGAAGTTAGTGGAATTCCTCCAGCGAGACACAGAAGTGGCCGTCCTTTGAAAACTCTTGCTCAACGTTTGAAGGGCAAAGAAGGAAGGTTTAGAGGATCGTTGAGTGGTAAGAGAGTTAACTTCTCGGCGAGAACTGTTATAAGTCCAGATCCCAACATAAGCATAAACGAAGTAGGAGTACCAAAAGTTGTTGCAGAAGAGCTAACAGTACCTTTCTACGTAACTGATAAAAACTTGGATGAGGCGAGAGAACTGGTTTTGAGAACTGAGCATCCAAAGGCTAATTATATAATAAGACCTGATGGCAGGAGAATTAGGGTTCTTGACACTAATAGGGAAGAGTTAGCAGAAAAACTTGAACCGGGAATGATAGTGGAAAGACAGCTTATGGATGGAGACATCGTTCTATTCAACAGGCAACCTTCTTTGCACAGAATGAGCATAATGGCTCACTACGTTAGGGTTTTACCCTACAAGACTTTCAGGTTAAATCCTGCTGTTTGCCCACCTTACAACGCTGACTTTGATGGTGATGAAATGAACTTGCACGTTCCTCAGAGCTTGGAAGCTCAGGCTGAAGCTAAAATACTCATGGCTGTGCAGGAGCATATATTGAGTCCAAGGTTTGGTGGTCCAATAATTGGGGGTATTCA
Organism: Archaeoglobaceae archaeon; assembly: GCA_026985525.1. Taxonomy (GTDB): domain Archaea; phylum Halobacteriota; class Archaeoglobi; order Archaeoglobales; family Archaeoglobaceae; genus WAPX01. The sequence continues at coordinate 6,646 of JALSQI010000029.1, read as the reverse complement.
CGACCACATATCCGGGCTTTACCTGCTTACGAGAGGGGAGAAGTTGTTCAACAGAAGAGAAGTCATGACAATAATTAAGCCACTAAACATAGAAGAGTTACCAAAACCAAAGTACGTTAAAGATGGAGTTGAGTACTGGACTGGAAAACAAATCTTTAGTATGATATTGCCTGATATATCTATAGAATTTAAAGCTGAGATATGTCAGGGATGTGAGGAGTGCAAGAAAGAGAATTGTGAGTTTGACGCTTACGTTGTAATAAAGAGAGGAGAGCTGATCAAAGGTACGATAGATGAAAAAGCGGTCGGAGCTTTCAAAGGTATAGTTCTCGACGAGATAATAAGGAAGTACGGTAAGGAGAGAGCCAAGAAATTCATAGACGACATGACTCATATCGCTATAAGGGCGATTATGTACACGGGTTTCTCTTTCGGAATAAGTGATGAAGACATTCCGGAGGAGGCAGTAGAGCAGATTCACGAAGTAATCGCTAAGGCTGAAGAAAAAGTTGAGAAACTGATAGAGGCTTACAGAAAAGGAGAGTTAGAACCTATGCCGGGAAGAAGTCTTGAAGAGACGCTTGAAATGAAAATAATGCAGGTTCTTGGAAAGGCAAGAGATCAGGCTGGTAAAATTGCAAGCAGGTTCTTAGGAATGGATAACTCAGCAGTTATAATGGCTGTAAGCGGTGCGAGAGGTTCCATGCTCAACTTAACTCAGATGGCTGCTTGTATAGGACAGCAGTCAGTTAGAGGTGAAAGAATTAAGAGAGGTTATTCTTACACGAACAGAACACTTCCGCACTTCAAGCCCGGAGACTTAGGTGCTAAAGCGAGAGGTTTCGTTAGAAGTAGTTACAAAGAAGGTCTTTCACCAGTCGAATACTTCTTCCATGCTATGGGAGGGAGAGAGGGATTAGTTGATACAGCCGTAAGGACGTCACAATCCGGTTATTTGCAGAGGAGGCTGATAAACGCATTGCAAGACTTAAAAGTTGAATACGACGGAACTGTTAAAGAACAAACTTCTGACATGTTAGTTCAGTTTAGGTATGGTGAGGATGGCGTTGACCCGACGAAGAGTTTTAGAGGAAAGGCAATAGATGTGAAGAGAATTATTAAAGAAGTTATGGAGGAGGGTAACTGATGACTACCTTAGACAAAATTTTGGATGAATATCCCCTCCCCTTGTCAGTTAAGGAAGAAATAAAAAAGGAATTGGAAAAAATAAATGCGAGCGAGGATATAGCGAGAAAAGTCGTTGAGAGATGTTATCAGGTTTACCTACGCAATTTAATGGAGCCGGGAGAAGCGGCAGGTATAGTTGCAGCTCAGTCCATAGGTGAGCCGGGAACACAGATGACGATGAGAACTTTCCACTACGCTGGAGTAGCTGAAATAGATGTTACGCTCGGTTTGCCAAGGCTTATAGAAATACTCGATGTGAGAAAGAATCCATCCACACCTATGATGACTGTGAGGTTGTTGCCTGAGTACGCTACGGATAAGGAGAAAGCGACGGAGATAGCTAACAAAATTGAAGCTACTTACATACTCGATGTAGCTGACCTCGCTACAGACATAAGGAGGATGAGGATTATCGTAACTCCAGACGAAAAAGCTATGAGTAAAAAAGGCTTGAGCGTTGACGAAGTGAAGAAAAAAATTGAAAAAAGTCTGAAAAACGTAGAAGTTGCGGAGGGTGAGGGTAAGATAGTGATTCAAATAACTGAACCGTCTTACAAAGTTTTAATGGATACCTTAGATAAGCTCAAAAAATTAGTTCTTGCGGGAATAAAAGAAATAAGGAGAGTAATAGTTAGAAAAGATGAGGAAAGTGGCGAATATGTGCTTTACACAGAAGGTTCAAATCTCAAAAAAGTAATGAAAGTCAAAGGCGTAGATGCCAGCAGAACTATAACGAACAACATATACGAAATCTACGAAGTTTTGGGAATAGAAGCTGCGAGAAATGCCGTTATAAGAGAAGCTATAAGCACTCTCGAAGAGCAAGGTCTTGAAGTCAATGTTAGACATATAATGCTCGTTGCGGATGTTATGACAGTCGATGGTGAGTTAAGACAGATAGGTAGGCATGGTGTAGCTGGAGAAAAGCAGAGCATATTGGCAAGAGCGGCTTTCGAGATGACTGTTAATAACCTTTTAGAAGCAGCAGTTAGAGGAGATGTTGATAGGTTGAAGGGTATAACGGAAAACATAATTGTCGGACAGCCTATAAAGCTTGGAACTGGAGACGTTGAGTTGGTATTAAAACTTGGCAGTAAGCTTTAAAAAATTAGTGAATCTGGTTCGGAAGGTGGTGAAAATGACAGTAGATATTGAGAAAGCTCTGAGGAAGGCAATGAAAACAGGAAAAGTTTATTTAGGCAGCAAGAGAACTGTGAAAGCTCTTAAGAAAGGAGAAGTGAAACTCGTAGTTATAGCATCAAACTGTCCTGAGGAAATAAAAAAGAAGATCGAGGGCTACGAAATACCGGTAGTTGAATTCAAGGGAACTAACATGGACCTCGGAGCTGTTTGTGGAAAACCTTTCAGCGTTGCGGCTTTAGCAGTTATAGACGAAGGGGAGTCTGAAATCCTTAATGTAAAAATCTAAAATTTTTTTAAAATGACGAGAGAGGCGATAACATGGGAATCAAGTTATCTTCTGAAAGTATAAGGTATCTCACTCTTTTTGAGAGCATTACTGGTGCGAGTGTTAAGGATTGTATGATTCAAGAGGACAAAATAATATTTGTCGTAAAGAAGGGAGACATGGGTGCGGCAATTGGTAAAGGTGGAATAAACATAGAAAGAGCAAAAGAGCTTATAGGAAAGAAAATAGAAGTTGTTGAGCACTCTGACAATCCTGAAGAGTTCATAGTTAATATATTCAAGCCCATAAAGGTTAAAGTCAAAATAATTGAGAAAGGGGATAAGAAAATAGCTCAGGTTAGCGTTGACCCGCAGTATAAGGGTCTTGCAATAGGTAAAGGAGGAAAAAATATTAATAAAGCTAAAGAGCTGGCAAGAAGACATCACGATATAGACGACATCATCGTGAAATGAGGTGAGAAATATGGGTAAAGGTTTGTTTGCGGCAAGAAAGCTAATCGAAAACAGAAAGAAGTTTAGGTGGAGCGATAAAAGGTACGTTAGAAGAGTTCTACAGCTGAACGTGAAAGCTGACCCTCTCGAAGGTGCTCCGATGGCGAGGGGTATAGTGCTTGAAAAAATCGGAATAGAAGCGAGACAGCCGAATTCAGGAATAAGAAAAGCAGTTAGAGTTCAATTGATAAAGAATGGAAAGCAGATTACAGCATTTACTCCGGGTGACGGAGCTATAAACTACATAGACGAGCACGACGAAGTAATAGTGGAGAAAATCGGTGGAAGAATGGGAAGGTCTATGGGAGACATTCCGGGAGTTAGGTACAAAGTCGTAAAGGTAAACAACGTCTCTCTTAAGGAACTCTGGAAAGGTAGAAAAGAGAAGCCGATCAGGTGATTGTAATGGGAAAGTACGGATTTACTAAGGAGGAGTTACTTGTTTTTGGAAAGTACGATGTTAGTGAAGTGGAAGTAAAAGATCCTGCTTTGAAGAACTACATATGTTTAAATCCAAGATACGTTCCTCACACTCACGGAAGACATGCTAATACGCCTTTTGCGAAGCAGAACGTGTTCATAGTTGAGAGGTTAATAAACAAAGTCATGAGAAAAGGTCACAATACTGGAAAAAAAATACTTGCTTACAATATAGTTAAAGAAGCTTTTGAGATAATAGAGAAGAAAACTAAGAAAAATCCCTTGCAGGTATTGGTTGACGCTCTCGCAAACGCTGGGCCAAGAGAAGAAATAGTAAGACTGAAGTACGGTGGAATTGCCGTGCCTAAGTCTGTCGATACTTCGAGCTTAAGGAGACTTGACATAGCTCTCAGAAACATAGCTGAAGGAGCGAGAAGAGCTGCTTTTAAATCCAAGAGGAGCATAGCTTTATGTTTGGCAGATGAGATAATCGCAGCAGCTAACAACGAGAGTAGGAGCTATGCAGTAGCCAAGAAGGAAGAAGTTGAGAGAGTTGCTAAGTCTGCGAGGTAATATGCTGAGTAATGCTAAGTAATGGTGATTATAAATGAGCAGAGCAAAAAAACTTGTAGATAAAATTAAAGACTTAATGTGGAAACCCGAAAAGATAAGAAACATGGGTATAGTGGCACACATCGACCACGGAAAAACAACTCTTAGTGACAACTTGCTTGCTGGAGCTGGGATGATTAGTGAAGAACTCGCTGGAAAGCAACTTTACTTAGACTTTGACGAGCAGGAAAAGGAGAGGGGTATAACTATAAACGCAGCAAACGTCTCCATGGTTCACGAGTACAAAGGTGAGGAGTATTTAATCAACCTTATAGATACTCCCGGTCACGTTGACTTCGGTGGAGACGTAACGAGAGCGATGAGGGCTGTAGATGGCGTAATTGTAGTAGTTGACGCAGTTGAAGGAGTTATGCCACAGACTGAAACAGTTCTCAGGCAGGCTTTGAGAGAGAATGTAAAGCCAGTTCTTTTCGTTAATAAAGTTGACAGGCTTATAAGGGAATTAGAGCTGACACCTGACCAGATGCAGGAAAAGCTGATGAAAGTTATACACGAAGTAAACAAGCTGATAAAAGCAATGAAGCCAGAAAAATACGACGAGTGGAAACTCGACGTAGCAGCAGGTAAAGTCGCTTTTGGTTCAGCTCTTTATAAGTGGGCTGTCAGCGTACCGTCTATGAAAAACACGGGAATAGGATTTAAGCAAGTCTATGAGTACATAAAGAGTGATAACGTAAAAGAGCTATCCAAGAAATCTCCATTGCACGAAGTCGTGCTTGACATGGTTGTTAAACATCTGCCATCGCCTATAGAAGCTCAGAAAGAGAGAATCTCCACAATATGGAAAGGAGACATAAACAGTCCTGAGGGGCAGGCTATGGTTAAGTGCGATCCCAAAGGACCTGTAGCTTTGATGATAACTAAGATTATCGTAGATCCACACGCAGGAGAAGTTGCAGTTGGAAGACTTTTCAGCGGAACGCTAAAGCCGGGAATGGAGCTTTACATCGTTGACAGGAAAGCTAAGAACAGAGTCCAGACAGTTGGACTTTTCATGGGTCCGAAAAGAATAGAAGTGCCTGAGATTCCTGCAGGTAACATAGTTGCAGTTGTTGGATTAAGAGATGTTGTTGCGGGATCAACTTGTTCAACGAAGGAAGACTTCGAACCTTTTGAAGCTATAAAGCACATAAGCGAACCGGTCGTTACGATGGCAATAGAAGCGAAAAATCCGAGAGATTTGCCCAAACTCATAGAAGTGCTTAGACAGGTTGCAAAAGAAGACCCAACGCTTCACATAACTCTAAACGAGGAAACGGGAGAGCACTTGATAAGCGGTATGGGTGAGCTACATCTCGAAGTCGTAGTAGAAAAGATAAGAAGAGATAGAGGGTTAGAAGTAATCACTTCTCCACCAATAGTTGTCTTTAGAGAAACCGTTACTTCTACATCTCCAGTAGTTGAGGGTAAATCCCCGAACAAACACAACAGGTTCTACATAGTCGTTGAACCATGTCCTGAAGAAGTAATCAGGTTATTCAAAGAAGGAGAAGTTGACATGAAAATGGACAAGAAGGAAAGGAGGAGATTACTTGAAGAAGCGGGGCTTAGTAAAGAAGAAGCGGCTGGAATTCAGGAATTTTACGAAGGTAACGTATTCTGCGATGTAACTAAGGGTATTCAGTACTTGCACGAGACTATGGAGCTTATATTGGAAGGCTTTAGAGAGGCTATGAAAGCTGGTCCTCTGGCGAGAGAGCCCGTTTACGGAGTTAAAGTAAAGTTAGTTGACTGTAAGCTTCACGAGGATGCCGTGCACAGAGGTCCAGCTCAAGTCATTCCCGCCGTCAGATCAGCAATATTCGCAGCTATGTTGCAAGCTAATCCAACTCTGCTTGAACCATATCAAAAGATTTTCGTAACGGTGCCTCAAGACATGCTTGGAAATGTAACTAGAGAGATTCAGGGAAGGAGAGGACAGATATTGGAGATGAACACGGAAGGGGATATGGTAACGATCGTAGCTAAGGCTCCAGTGAAAGAGATGTTCGGTTTTGCTGGAGATATTAGATCTGCTACAGCAGGTAAAGCCATGTGGAGCGTAGAACACGCAGGATTCGAACCTGTACCGGCAAATCTACTCGAAGAGTTCATAATGGAAGTTAGAAAGAGAAAAGGATTGAAACTTGAAATTCCAAAGCCAGAGGACTTTGTAGGCTAAATTTTTTGTTTCTAATTTAATTTCGTTTATTCTCTCTTTTGATATTGCTAATTAGAATTTTGAGTTTGTCTATATATTCTTTACCGATTGGTATGTTTTCTTCTATCATGAATTCAATACGTTCTATAGCATTTAATAAGTCATCTAAGTTATCCTTAGTGTAAAACTTTAGGTCATTGAGAATTTTGAGCAACTCGGCTTTTTTGTTTAGTTCGGCGTGAATTAGGGCAAGTTCTCCAAGAGTTTCTACTACTGACAGGGTTAACTGTTTTATTTCCTCTCTATTCTTGCTTTTCTTCAGATTTTCTATACTCTTTTTTAAAA
>JALSQI010000028.1 GCA_026985525.1 Archaeoglobaceae archaeon | reverse complement strand
TTCCTCATCACTTTTAGCTATTTCCTGTTCCTAAGGTGGTTAAACCCAGACATATTCGGCGCAGAAAAGTTCATGGACTGTGCTTTCATAAGTTCTATCCTGAAATCCCCAAACCTACCTCCTTTCGATCCATTTTTGTCTGGATACAGGCTTAACTGTTATTACTACTTTGGCCACGTCATTGGAGCATCGATAACTCTCATGAGTTTTCTGCCAGTCCAGTACGGATACAACATAGCAATTTCCGCAATAGCCGCTTATTCAGCGTCAACGCTGTACGGATTTTTAAAAGATATCGGGATGAAAAGAGCTTGGTTAGGTGTAATATTTACTCTGTTTTCGGGAGACCTCTACGGATTTTACGAACTAATTAAAGATTTATTTACCGTACACAAAATCTCGTGGTTATACTACTGGAATGCAACAAGAGTAATACCCGGAACTATAAACGAATTCCCTTATTTCAGCTTTTTACATGCAGACTTTCATGCTCACGTTGTAGCAATTCCCCTCTTCATACTATCCCTATCTATTCTCTACTCCCTTTTCAACGATGAAAGTAGCGGAGCAAAATACGCGGCAGTAATTTTAAGCTACGTGCTTTACGTAACCAACAGCTGGAGTAGTCCAGTATTTCTATTTATCTTTTTAATTTTAGCTTTGAAAAAGAAAAAGTTAATCCCTTACTTCATTTTAAGCGTTTTTTCCGCCTTTTTAGCTTCCAGAACAATAAAATCAGCCTCGGCACTCATTCACTTAGTGAGCGTTAAAACTCCAATAGCCCCATTTTTGCTCTACTTTTCGATCCCAATAGCTTTTTCATATGCTTGGATTTTGGATAGAAGTAAAATAAATATAAAGAAAATTATTTTTATTCCCATTTTTGTTTTAACCCTCACATTTTTACTACTCGGCGTGCAGATTTCAATAGTATTAATTCCTTTAACTATGCTTTCGTTGTTTTCACTGTTATTTTCTGATAATTTTATGAGCTACCTCGTTTTTACAGCATGCGTATTTACGTTAATACCGGAATTTATAGCCATAGATTGCAGAATGAACACAGTATTCAAGTTTTACGAAATTTGCTGGATATTGTTCTCAATTCCCGGCTCTATAGCTCTCGAAGAAGTTTTAAAGGACGTAAAAAAATTAAAATCCTGTTTTCTCCTATTTCTATTTGTCACTTCCTTAGCTTATCCAGTAATAGCAACTCCTCAAAAGTGTGCTGTTAGGAGGTGCACTTTAAACGGAATGGCATTTACAAAAGAGTTTGGAGAGTACAAAGCTCTACTTTGGGCTCAAAAGAACGTTAAAGGAGTAATAATGTCCTGTGCCTATAAATGCTACTCTTACGGCGGTAGATTTGCCGCTTTTACCGGTAATCCTGTAGTCATAGGTTGGGCTTGCCACGAAGTTCAGTGGAGGGGTATGGCAAAAATGCTTGGAGAAAGAATTCTTGACGTAAAGCTGTTTTACGAAAATCCAATAAAGTATAAAGAAATTTTAAAGAAATACAACGTCAGCTACGTTATTCTTGGTTACGAGGAAAAGAAAGTCTTACACGCAAGTGAAAGAAAGTTCAATCTTTTAAGTAAATTGTTGTACCCTGTTTACTCAAGTAAAGAAGTTACGATATATAAAGTTAACAGAGAATTTTTCTCAACTCACCGAGACTCCTAATCAATTCAGCAAAAACGTTGTGTTGGTGAATGCTTTCTTCGTTTTCCTGCCTTAACACGACAATCGTCTCGTCAGGAGCGTCTCTCAAAACCTCAACAACTTTTTCCGCCATTTTCCTAACGCTATCTTCAACAAAGAGTGGATTTTTATGTGCTTTTTCAACGACTTCAGCTTCGTCTTCTCTCTTAAGCATTTCGTACATCTCACAACTCATCCCAGCTTTAGCTACTTCTATGAGTTCTTCAAGAGAAATCCTGAAATCTCTGAGTTGAACCCACACTTCAGCCTTACTCCTCTGATTGTGAGTTGGCATTAAAATACAGTCCAGTATTTCATCAACTCTACTAAAACCGCGTTTACTTAGCCGTTCCTTCATCCTCGCTTTTAGTAATTCTTGAGCACATGGACAGGCTGTTGTTCCCCAAACTTCCACACCTATCCAAGTGTTTTTGCTACCGCTTCTAACTACACTTGAGTTAGAAAAGATTCTAACTACTTCCTGAGTCCTGTTCTTAGTTACAGGTGTTTTTTTCCTCAAAATTAGTTCAGCACTCATAGTAACTTCCGCTCTACTCGCATACTCGTGTTTTTTCAGCAACTCTTCAGCAATTCTTTCGGTTAACTCTTCAATCCACCTAACAGTTCCAGCGGTTAAGTTCTCCAGAACTTCGTCTATGGCTTCAAAGTTTCTGCTCAAGCTTGCACCTTTCAAGCTTTCTTTTAAATCAACGAATACATCAAAAGTAGAGACGAGTACGATAGGTCTTTTACTATCTCTTCCAACCAAAACTAATTTCTTTATCCCCTTAGCTCCGACTCTGTTGAGTCTTACTGGTACTTCCGGCTTTCTCATCTGAACGTCTGGTAACATATATACCACCGAGTTCTTAGTTACGGGCATGCAACTTAAAATAACCGAATTAGAAGAAATTTTAAGCTCAAAAAGAGAAAAATTTAGAGAGCTTTTTTATAGAATATATTCAATTAAAACATGTATTGGTGAAGTAGTTTATCCAGATAGAATTGAAAAACAAAAAATAGTTAGAGTTACCAACAAGTTAACTGGAGAAAGCACACTTTTCAACGAAGTTAGAGCCAATAGACCCTTTAACTTTAAAGATGAACATTTTGAAGAAAAAGAGGAATGCATTTTTTGCAATCCTGAGGAACTTCCAAAAGATACTTTCGGTAGGGTTGAAGGAAAATACTGCTTTACAGCAAGCAATGCTGCTAAATACGATTGCAAGCACGCACTCATAGTTTTCAAAGAACATGATCCGATAGTAAAAAGGTTAGAAGTGCTAAAGGATATTTTTTCTGTAGCTAAGAAGTGGATAAACTTAGCTGGAAATGGTTATCCATTTTTCGTATGGAACTGCCTCTGGAGGGCAGGAGCAAGTGTATTTCACGGACACGCACACGTACTCGTGTCAGAAGAGATGTATTCGAAACCAGCACAATTGTTAAGAGTGAGAAAAATGTACAGAGAAGAGTACAAAAGAGAGTATTTAGAAGACGTTTACGCCATTCACAGAGAGCTAAAGCTTGGATTTAACCTTAGAGGAACTAAAATTTTTGCTTACTTAACTCCCGTAAAAGAAAAAGAGGTTATTGCAATTTCAAATGACCTCGTACCTCTCTCATCAGCTTTATACAATATTCTCAAGACGTACTATTCAATAGGAGTAAAAAGCTTTAACGTAGCAGTTTACATGCCCCCATTAAACGAAAAAGACTTTTACGTTATGAGGGTTGTGGATAGGGGCAATGTAAGAGTTAAAACTTCAGATTTTGGAGGTATGGAAGTGTTTGCTGGAACATCCGTCGTTTCAAGTGACCCCTTTATCTTGGCAGAAGAGCTTGAGTTAGTTTTAGAGAGTGATCCAAATGACTAAGCGAATTACCAAATTAGAAAACTTCAAAAGAATGTGTTTAAAAGCGAGAGAAATAGCTAACTTAGTTAAAAAAAGAAGTGAAGTTTTAGTAGTAACTCACGTTGACGCAGACGGAATTACTTCCGGGGCTATAGCAGTTCAGGCTTTGAGAAAATCTGGAATTGAGAGCAGAATAGAATTCGTAAAGCAATTAGACGAAAAAGCAATTGAAAAAATAGCGGACGAAAACGTCTTTGTATGGTTTACTGATTTAGGAAGTGGTCAGATAGACTTAATAGAGAAAGTCGGAATAGATTGTATCGTAACAGATCACCATCAGCCAATAAAAAAAGTGGAATACCAACTAAACCCTCACGACTTCGGAATCGATGGAAGTTACGAGTTTGGCGGAGCATCGACAACTTACCTCGTTTCAAGGTGTCTGTTCAAAGACCTAACTCTTTCTGCCTTAGCGATAGTTGGATGTGTTGGAGATTTGCAAGACTCTAAGGCAGGTATGCTAAAATCATTCAACAGAGTTGTGCTTGGAGAGGGTATAAAAGCGGGAGTGTTGGAAAAGATTAGAGATATCAGACTTTTTGGAAAGCAGACTAGGCCAGTTTATAAAATGTTAGAATTTACGTTCGATCCGTATTTACCGGGGATAAGCGGTAACGAGGAGGGTGCTTTAAACTTCATGAAAAAAGCTGGCGTCGAGCCAGTAGTCAGCGATAAGTGGAGAAGGTGGATAGATTTAAGCAAAGAGGAGAGAGTAAAGCTCACTTCAGAGTTAGTTAAGTTGCTTATGAGATGCGAATATCCGATTAAAACAATAGAAAGACTCGTAGGGGAAGTTTACATATTAAAGAACGTAGAAGAAGGAACTGAGCTAAGAGATGCAATGGAATTTTCAACTCTGCTAAACGCTACAGCAAGATACGGTTACGAGGAAGTAGGATTGAACGTCTGTCTCGGAGTTTGTAAAAGTATTTCAGAAGAAAAGTTCTACAGAGCTTATAAAAGAGCTAAAAATTTATTACAAAATCACAGAAAAAATTTGTCTGAGGGAGTGAAATTCGTCAGTGAAAGAGGAATTGAAGAGTTGGAAAACGTTCAGTACTTCCACGCTGGAAAGAAAATCAAAGATACCATAGTTGGAATAGTTGCCGGAATGTGTTATTCTCTAACAAAAACGAGTAAGCCAATCGTAGCTTTTGCGGAAAGCGAGGAAGGAGTCAAAGTTTCAGCCAGAGCTACTCAGAGTTTAGTGGACAGAGGAATTAATTTAGCTGAAGCTGTAAGAATTGCAGCTGAAAGAGTAGGGGGAAAAGGTGGTGGACATAACATAGCTGCTGGAGCGACAATTCCGGAAGGAAGGGAAAGAGAATTTCTAACAGAATTTAACAGAATCATTGGACAGCAACTTAGAAAGTAAAGTTTATCTAAGGTTTATCAAAAAGTTTATCAATCTGAAAAAACTAAAGCTTAATAGCTCCGCCCCTCACACCCGGGTGAAAAGCATGATCCTGGGTCGGTTGGCGGAGCTACACCTTAGCTACTAAAAAGTATGTCTATTAATTTTAATCCACTTATTTCTCCAAACATACCCTTTCTACAACTCTTTTCCGTAAACATTCTTACATCATCCCTCTTACCACCGTAAACAAGGAACGGTACTGGCTCGCTGACGTGAGTTCTTTTTTCAACTGGAGTTGGATGATCTGGGAGAAGCATTATTGCTATTTCGCTTAAATCGAGTCTATCTATTATATAACCTACAATTTTTTCGTCGTAAAGCTCTATAGCCTCCACTTTCAACTCGTAATTTCCTTCATGACTTACTTCGTCTATGCCTTCTAAGTGAAGAACCACAAAGCTATCTTCCTTAAAAGCTCTTAAAGCAGCTTTTGCCAACCCTTTGTAATTAGTGTTAATGTATCCCGTAACGCCTTCTACTTCCACTACATTCATTTTCAAACCCCTGCCTATGCCCTGCAGTAAATCGACTTCGGAAATCATCGTACCTCTAACGCCCCTAAGTTTCGAAAAACTCGGAAAATTAGGCATTTTACCTCCACTCCAGGGCCAAGCCATGTTTGCCTTATCTGTTACTTCAGGCAAAACTTTCTCTGAAATCCTTATGAACTCTCTAAGTTCACTCGCAAGCTTACCTTTGGGTAGATAATTTTCAATCCTCTTTCCTATTATGTCGTGAGGAGCAAAAGTTTTAGTTTCAGTTAAATTAGTTTTATTAGTTTCGGTTAAGTTATTGCCACCTACATCGCCACCTATATCCCTATCTATATCTCTATCTATGGCTAAAATGTGTCTATAAGACCTGCCACGGTAAAGCTTGAAATCTTTCATTTTTTCTTTTAAAGCGGAATTCAATGCGTTAACGGCTATCTCAGCTTCTCTATCGTCTATTCTGTTACCGCTGTAGTCGACCATAACGCCGTTTTCAACGTAAACTAAGTTACACCTAAAAGCGATTTTTGTCTTTATTCCTTTCGCAAGAGCTTCTATTGGCCCCCTTCCAGTGTAATATTTTCTTACGTCTATTCCCAAAATCGTTAGATTAGCTACATCGCTACCCGGTTCGTATCCATCTGGAATCGTTCTCGCTATACCGCACGCCCCCTCCTTAGCTAAAAAGTCCATGTTTGGTGTGTCAGCTTCCTCAAGAGGTGTTTTTCCAGTCTTGGGATTTTTCCAGTCAGCCATTCCGTCGGGAATTAAAAGCAGTCTTTTCATCTCATACCACTCCATTCGAAGTGTTTCACATCTATACCAAGCATGGATATAGCTCTCAAAGATGTGTACGTTATTATATCGTCTATGCTTTTAGGTTTAATGTAGAAAGCTGGAACTGGTGGCATTACTATAGCACCTAACTCACTAAGAGTTAAAAGAGTTTTAAGATGCCCAGAGTGAAGTGGCGTTTCTCTAACGAGTAAAACAAGTGGCCTTCTCTCTTTAAGAGTTACGTCTGCCGCTCTCGAAATTAGGTTGTCGGTAATACCGTAAGCAATACTGGAAGCTGTTTTTATGCTACACGGCGAGATTATCATTCCGTTGTGTCGAAAACTACCACTCGATATTGGAGCGTCTATTTCTTCGTCTGAATAAAATCTAAAAGCGAGTTTTTTTACTTCAGACTCTTCTATTCCCTCTACTTTCATAGTAAGCTCAGCTGCTTTAGACAATATCACGTGAGTTTCGATTCCCAATTCCTTCAAGATTTTTAGAACTTTCAAACCATAAACCTGTCCGGAAGCTCCAGTTAAAGCTACTACAACCTTCACGAACAAAGTTCGATTGTCTTTTATATAAACGCTACCAACAGAGAAGTGTGAAAGTTAAGATAGTAAAAGATGAAACGTCTCTAAGAGTTTTTAAAGCTTTGAAAAGAGGAGTCGTTTCTGGAAAAGACCTTTCAAAAGAACTTAACGTCAGCAGAACGGCAGTTTGGAAAGCGATAGAGAAAATAAAATCCGCAGGATACATAGTAAGAGGTGTTAGGGGAAAAGGTTACGTTCTAATTTCTTCTCCAGAATTTCCAGTTTACGACATAGCTGAGATGTGCGAGTGCGAGGAGTTCTACTTCTTCGATGTTGTTGATTCGACTAATACTTTTTTAAAGAGGTTACTTTCCGAAAAAAAGGTTAGAAGTGTAGCAATAGCTTTAAAACAAACGGCTGGTAGGGGTAGGTTGGGAAGAGAGTGGATAAGCGATTACGGTGGCTTGTACTTCTCCACTTGCTTTCCGCTTAGAGACATTGGAATTGGTATAGAAGAATTGCCAAGAATAACTCTAACTGCTGGAGTTGCAGTTTGCAAAGCTATAAGAGAGATTGCTCCAGATTGTACAATAAAATGGCCAAACGACATTATGCTTAGAGAAAAAAAAGTAAGTGGAATACTCTGCGAGCTTTGTGGAGAAACTGAAGAACCATGGGTAATCGTGGGGGTTGGTGTTAACGTAAAAAACGAAGTGCCAAACGCAGCAAACTTAAAAGAGTACGGAGTTGAAGTTGCAGACGTTTGCAAATTGGTGATTTTAAAACTTAAAGAATGCCTCAAAAAAGATTGGAGAGACATTAGAAGAGAGTGGTTAGAATTGACGGACATGATTGGAAAGAGGGTAAGAATTAATTCTTCTGGAAAAACTTACACTGGTGTAGTGAGAGGAATTGACGAGAGAGGTGCCTTAATACTCGAAAGTAATGGAGAAACAGTAATAATATTTTCGGGAGATTGTTTTTACGAGAGGTGATAGCTATGGAATGTCCGAAGTGTGGGGCGGAACTGAAAATCGTAGAAAAATTAGAAAAAGGCAGTAGGGCGATATACGTACTAGAATGTCCGAAGTGTGGTGGGAAAGGCAAACTAATAAGGATTGGGGAAATTGGAACAGAAATTCTGGACTTTGACTAATTCTTTTTACTGTACTTTACATTCGCAAGGAAAGCTAAATAGGCGTCTAACTGAATTCTCTCATTAGCTCCTTCTGTAAGCCTGAAATCCACTTCTCCAAGTTTATCTATCAGTGTTACTTTTAGCTTTTCATCCATGCTCGAAGAAACTATTTCCTTAAAGAGTTGAGAAACCACGTCTTCTCCGCTCATTCCGTATTCCACCATTAACTTGTCGAGTTTCTCTCTCGCCTGCATGAAGTTGCCTTTAAGTGCTGAGTCTAACAGGTCCCTTATTTCTTCCGGTCTAGCAGTTGCCGTTATCTGATATATTGCGTTTGCATCAACTTTCTTGTTCAGCGCCGCAGCTCCCTGCAATGCATTTATAGCCCTTCTGAAATCCCCTCCAGAAACGTAAATCAAAGCTTCAAGCCCATCCTCTGTTATTTCCACTCCCTCTTTTTCGCATATCTCAAGCAACCTCTTTCTCATAGCCTCAGGCGGAACTGGCTTAAACTTGAAAACTGCACACCTCGACTGAATAGGTTCTATAATCCTACTTATGTAGTTACAACTAAGGATAAACCTGCAAATCTTTGAGTACATTTCCATAGTCCTTCTAAGAGCTGCCTGAGCGTCAGCCGTTAAAGCGTCAGCCTCATCAAGAAATATGATTTTAAAAGGTGCGTTTATAGGTGCCGTTCTCGCAAACTCTTTTATTTTGTGCCTAACAACGTCTATTCCTCTTTCGTCACTTGCGTTCATTTCTATGAAGTTATCTCTCCAGTTCTCCCCAAAAAGGTCTCTCGTAAGTGCAATAGCACTCGCAGTTTTTCCTGTACCCGGTGGGCCTGCAAAGAGTAAGTGCGGTATATTCTTTCTCTCAACATAACCTTTAAGTCTCGCTACTACTTCCTCCTGATCCACTATTTCGTCGAGAGTTTTAGGTCTGTACTTTTCAACCCATATCTCGTACTCAATTGTCATTGAGTTTAACTTAACCCAAAAGTATTAAACGACTTCGTTAAAAATAGAAAGTAAAAATTTAAGAAGTTGAGTTTACTTTTGGATACATCTGGTGGAAGTGCTGAATCAGCTGGGTTACGTTAACTCCTCCTTTCTGCTTTACTAAATCAGGAGTAGCGTGGCACTCAAAGCAATACGGCCTTACACCTACGAAGTTGTGACACCTACCACAGAAGTCGTCGTATGACTTGTGGCACTGGAAGCACTGTACTAACTGTGTTTTATAGGGTACATCGTAAGTTTTACTTATATAGAATCCTTCTCCCTTTCTTACGTTCATCTCTCTCCATTTAACTAATAACTCCATGTGATCGCTTATCATATAACTTTCACTCTCAACACAGTGTTTCTTGTTTTTCGGCAATACAAGTTTTGGCGGAGTTATCTGCTCACCCATAGCGGCATTGTACCATACTGGAAGTGTTACTGCTACAAGAAAAACTATAATTCCAGCAATTACCCACTTCGTGCTGTACATTTAAATCACCTCTATTCCTCACTCTTTTTCAGTGGATTTCCTCTAAGGTCAAGCTCTCTTTCCTGCTCTTCGTCGCTCATTATCAGTGCGTTTCCAACGAGTTCCATCATTCCACCAACCTCCACGGGTAGTTTCCAGAACTCAAATAGAGTTGGAAACGCCGCTTTGTCTATAGCACATATGGTGCAGAGGTAGTTTACGCCATACCTCTTGTGCACATGCTTCAAAGCCATAGCTCTTGGCATTCCACCTCTCATCCTTAATTCCATGACTTCATCAGCTAACAGACCACCACCGCTACCACAGCAGTAAGTTTTCTCTCTAATACTGTGTTCAGGCATTTCGTAGAAGTAGTTGCAAACGTTCTTTATTACATACCTTGGCTCTTCGTATAGGCCCATACCTCTTGCCGGGTTACATGAGTCGTGGAAAGTAACTTTCCAGTGGTCGTTTCTGCTTTTATCTAAGTTTATCTTTTTGTGTTCAATCAAATCGGCTACGAATTCTGCTATGTGAACTATCTTAGCTTCAGCTGCATTCTCGAAGTATGTTCCAGTTATAGGACTAACAGGATCTTCAAGCGTTTTTGGTGGCGGATTCATTGTTGCCATGAACTGATGTTTGTCTCTCCACATGTGACCGCACTCGCCACCAAGAATCCACTTAACACCTAACCTCTCAGCTTCCTCGTATATTTTATGGCTCAGTTTCTGAGCTAATTCGTAGCTTGCAAAAGTACCGAAGTTACCACCTTCGCTCGCATAAGTTGACCAAGTATAGCTGAAACCATACCTCTCTTCAAGTTCGTGGAAAAGCATTAGATATCCCATGCAAACATACCAGTGAGGTGTTGCGAAGTAATCGGCAGATGGTGCTACAAATAAAATATCTGCTCCTTTCTTGTTTATGGGTACTTCTATCTCTACACCTGTTATGTCGTAAACATCCTCAGCTACACTCTGTAATGCTCCAGCAACACCTCCGGGCAAAAGTCCGAGGTGATTGCCCGTTCTCGCACAAGCAGCTATGGATATGTAGCTAAACCTCTGAACAGTCCCTATGGATTGAAGCATCTCTCTACCTCTCCAGACTATATCTGCCGTATCGATGCCGTAAGGACAGAAAGCGGAGCACCTCCTGCAAAGGGAACACTGATACAAGTAGTAGTATAGCTCTTTTATTACGTCTTCAGTTAGTTCCCTCGCTCCAGCCCACTCTCCGAATATCTTTCCAACTTTAGTGAAGTACCTTCTGTATATGCTCCTCAGCAATTCGGCTCTTGCTACAGGCATGTTTTTCGGATCGCCGGTACCTATGTAGTAGTGGCACTTATCAGCACAAGCTCCACATCTAACGCATATGTCCATGAAAAGCTTAAACTGCCTGTTCTTTTCGAGTAATTCTTTGAACTTGTTGAGAAACGTTTCTTTCCACCCTTCTGGCAATTTCCAGTCAGGTTCGAGCGGATCCCAATCTCTATAAGGTATTCCAAGCTGTTCAGCGTCTCTCTTTAAAATTGGATAGTGATAAAATCCGGGTTTAAAGTCCTTTTCCGTTACTGGTTTGAGCAAATCTCTCCAACTCGTAAACTTCTGCTCAACTTTAACGTAATCTCCGTTCTTCTCAATTTCTACCATCTATCACACCTCCGGCTTAACTTTATATCCGTTTTCAGCAATCTCGTCAAGCTGATCTTTGTACATCTCGTAATACTCCTGCCACGTTATACCGTGATATGGTGGGTTCCACGGATTAATGTGAACATGAGCTCTGTTGTCGTTGGGCATGTTCCTCGTCGGACTGAAGAATACTCCAGCAAAGTGCATTACCTTGCTGAAAGGCAGGTATGCAACAGTTATACATACCAAGCTTAAATGCACGAAGAATATCCACCCGATCTGGTTAACCACTGCAGCACTAGCTGGATGGAAGCTAACGATTCCGAGAGCGACTTCTTTTACTGCATAAAGGTCAACTTTAAAGAAGTACCTCATCAAGTTTCCAGTTATGAGTATGCCCGCTACGAGAGCAAGTATTAGGTGGTCAGCTGGATAAGATATGTTCCTCTCTCTCGAACAGAGTATTCTCCTTGCCCAGAGCCAGAAGAGGGCTACTAATGCCAAAATGCCAGTTATGTATAGTGCGGGAACGTAAGCTGGCTGTCCGTCGAGAGCGTTTATTATGCTGAGAAATCCGGGAACTGGATTGGCAAAGAATCTGAGATGTCTTAGGAGTATTATGAGCATTGAGTAGTGGAACAGCAAAGCAAAGAGCCAAAGCCACCTCGTGTCAACACCTTTTTGCTTGTCAAGCCAGTACCTCGTGTTTCTGAATAAGCTTCTGAACAGGAAAACTTCTACTATCATCCTGCCTATCGTTTCCCACATCGTGTAAGGGCTATCTAACCTGTCCTCCCAAGTCCTCCTTATGAACGGCAAGGATTTCTGCTGACCGCAGGTCGTGGGTATTTTTAGGGGTACTGGAGATTTTGCCCAGTTTATAACTCTGTTTATAGTCCCCACTATGAAGATTGCTCCAGCTATGTAAGGCAGTACATCAGCAATAAACAGTTTAAGGTAAACTAAGCTCATTCTTCCACCTCCCCTCTTTCAGGCAGTATTGCGAATATCTTTAGACCTATGCAGTAAACGAGGCACGCCATGGACATTAAGCCTATGATTTCCGCATACTCTACCCAGCTCGGATAGTATGGAACTATCCAGAATGGTCTGAATATCATTCCCGGAACTAAGTCTTTTGGATAACCAAGTCCGGGAGTTATCAGAGAATACCTCTCACCGTAAACCGCTATAGCAACTATGAATCCTGCAATGCCCATTCCCCAGTCAGTTTTACCCCAGGGAGTTAGGAGTATCAGCACGGTAAGCAGACAGCCACCAACCTGTATAACCCAGAAGTCCCATGCATATGGGTAGCGGAAGTCAAATAGAGCCATGTGTATTGCCCCAGCGTTTCCCGGTACATATGCAGTATCCAAAGCTTCAGCCGCAAAACAGTACAGCAATAGTATAGTTAAAGCACCCATTATTTTTGCAAGAACCCACATCAGATTTCTGTCTAAGGGTCTATTTGTCCACTTAAACGTTAAAAGCCACATTGGGATTAACAAACCGAGACCGCTAACTATAGCCGAAACTATGAACATCGGTATTGTTAACGATGAGTGGTACAGATCAGTGGAGTAAACGAATCCAACTATACCACCAGTACCGCTGTGAACTAAGACTGCCCAAGCGACTGCGAGAACTGCAAGAGCTTTGGTAATTCTGTGTTTTTCACCAAACTGAGCCATGAGGTAAACGAAACCTATGACGAAGTAGCTGGAATACAGAAAACTGTTCCAAGAGAAAACGGACGTCGGGTTGTAGTGCATTAGAACGTTAAGAGCGTTTTCTGGATTACCTATATCCTGCATAATGGATAACATAGCAGCAACAATCGTTGCAAGGGCAAAAACGCAGGCACTTCTTGAAAAGAACTTGAACTCCGTTTTACCAAATACCCCAGATAAAGCTGAAACTATTAACGATCCAGCACTTGCACCTATGGTGTAACATATAGCTGCTGTACCAAAGCCCCATGGAACTCTCTGACTTAAGCCAGTAACGCAGTGTCCGTAAACCAGCTGTAGATACCATGCATAAAAGCCCCACATCATTAGAACAAAGAAAATCGCGCAAATTAACCAGTATCCGTTGCTTCTACCATCAATTTTCTTAAACTCAACCATGAGTTACACCTCCTTACAAGTCTTGATAAAAGACCTTTGGCTCAGTACCAAGTCCAGCTCTAAGTCTAACTACCTTAGAAGTCCTGACTATCTTAGAGACTTCTGAATTCGGATCTTTTAGGTTTCCGAAAACAAGGGCGTTGTATGGACATACTTGTACGCAAACGGGTTTTGGATTTTTAACTCCCTCGCATCTCTCCATATCTATTAGCCATCTGCAGAACTCGCACTTCATGGGAACTCCATCTTTTCTTATCGGAACTTCTGGGTTTATTTTTTCAAGATGTTCCAAAGGATCCATGAAAGTAAAAGTTCTCGCGTTGTATGGGCAAGCAACCATGCAGTACCTACAACCTATGCACCTGTGCAAGTCAACAACAACAATACCATCTGGCCTCTTGTAAGATGCTTTTGTTGGACAAACTTCAACGCAAGCTGGATGTTCACATTCCTGACACATCAAAGGGAAAAAGCGCCAATCAGCATTTTCAGTAGATTTAGCGGCGATTATTCTAATCATATAACAGTCAAATCTCGGATTGTTTGGCATTCTTGGAACGTTGTTTGCAAGATCACAGGCTGCAACACAAGGAGGTCTTAAATTTCTAAGAAGTTCGTTCTGTTTATCCAAGGATAGCTCTTCAAACTTAATTCCCTTTTTCTTTAGAATGTTGTTTATACACTCTGTACACTTGTCAACTTGTACAACCATTGCCCACTCGTATTTCGAGAGGTCAACTTCAGTTTTTGGCATTTGCATAGCTTTGCCAGTAGCAATCGCTGCTGTGCCCGTAGCAAGCAGTACCAGAAACTCACGTCTTGAGGTCACACACTCACCTCCTTCAAATGACC
>JALSQI010000027.1 GCA_026985525.1 Archaeoglobaceae archaeon | reverse complement strand
AATACTAAATTTCTAAAATTTCCCCAATTTCTAAGATTCTGCAGTTTATTCCTTCTTTTTCAAGTCTTTCTTTTAAACCCTCAGCATTCTTTTTCTTTTCAGGTTTTTCTGGATTGTAGTGAATTGGAATTACTACTTCAGGTTTAATTTTTTTCATTTCTCTAACGTAATCCTCGTAAAAATCGGGAAAACAGGCTGTAAACACGACCTTAGCGTTAACTTCTGGAAATCTCGAAGAATCTCCAGAGTGCAAAACTCCTTTGTACAGATAGCTAACAGATTCCTTAGCTTTCCAGCACCAACTCTCCAGAACTTCAACTCCATCCACTTCCATTCCGGGTTTAACTTCAATTCCACTAATGCCGTACTCCTCTAAGGTTGCCTTAGGAGCTAATAACTTGTCGTAATTAATTTCTTTTAGTTTTTCGGGAGCTATATGGTCTGAATGTTCGTGCGTTACAAGTACCAAATCAAACTTGCCTTCTGGTTTTAACAAGTAGTTTGGATCGATTAAGACTCTTTTCTCCGCTAAGATTTCGACGCAAGAATTACCAAGCCATCTGAGTTTCATAACAGCATTTTAAGCTCGTAGAATTATAAATTTAGCGACTATAACTGATTTTCACAAATTTTAACAAATCTTACTCAAATTTATGAAAAATTTAGAAAAATATATAATTTTTAATTAAATAATATTAAAAAGATTTTTATTACAGATTGCATGAATCGCGACTGGTGGTCGAATATGAGCTACTTTGATGAGGTAGCGCCAAACGCTAAGAAAGTGGCAATATATGGAAAAGGTGGAATAGGTAAGTCAACTACATGCCAGAATACAGCGGCAGCACTTGCATATTACTTCAAAAAGAGGGTGATGATTCACGGTTGTGATCCGAAGGCTGATGCTACGAGGATGATACTTCACGGCAAGCCTCAGGAAACGATAATGGACGTTATGAGGGAAGAGGGTGAAGAGGCAGTTACTCTTGAAAGGGTTAGAAAAGAGGGATTTTGCGGAATACTATGCGTTGAAAGCGGTGGTCCAGAACCGGGAGTTGGATGTGCTGGTAGAGGTGTAATAACTGCAGTGCAGAAAATGATAGAACTTGGGGGATACCCAGACGACTTAGACGTGTTGTTCTTCGACGTTCTCGGAGATGTTGTTTGTGGTGGTTTCGCAATGCCATTGAGAGACGGTCTGGCTAAGGAGATATACATAGTTGCGAGTGGAGAGATGATGGCGATCTACGCAGCTAACAACATCAGCAGGGGTATTTTGAAGTATGCCGAGCAGTCAGGAGTCAGGCTTGGGGGAATAATCTGTAACTCAAGGAAGGTGGATAGAGAAAAGGAGCTTATAGAAGAATTCTGCGACGCTTTAGGCACGAAGATGATTCACTTCGTTCCAAGAGATAACATAGTGCAGATTGCGGAGTTTAATAAGATGACTGTGGTTGAATACGATCCAGAATGCAATCAAGCACAGGAATACAAGAAGCTCGCCAAAAAGATACTGGACAACGACGAGTTAACGATACCAAAGCCTCTAACAATGGACGAGTTGGAAAAGCTCTGTGCAAAGTACGGCATCTCAGGATGATAACATGAAGCTTATTAAGGCAATAATAAGACCAGAAAAAGTAGATGACGTAATCGATACTCTCAGTGAGGCTGGATTTCCAGCTTTTACAAAAATAGACGTCGTCGGTAGGGGTAAGCAAGGCGGACTGAAAGTTGGAGAATACTACTACGACGAACTACCAAAAGTCATGTTGCTAATTGCAATAAACGATGAGGACGTAAAGAAAATTGTAGAGCTAATAAAGAGTTCAGCTTATACTGGAAATTACGGAGATGGTAAGATCTTCATTCAATCCATAGAAGAGGCATATACGGTAAGAACAGGGGAAAGGGGGATTTAGTTGAAAGAAATTATAGCGATAATAAGACCAAACAAAGTCTCCAAGACTGCAAAGGCTCTGGAAGCTGTCGGATTTCCAGCTTTAACTGTAATGAAGTGTTTTGGGAGGGGTAAACAAAGAGGTTACCTCGATGTCAACCTGCCCGACGTCATAGACATGAAAAAAATAGTGGAAGAGGGAGAAAAGCAGGGATTGTACATGAAATACATACCTAAGAGACTTCTGTCAATAGTCGTGAATGACGAGGATGTTCCTTTAGTTGTGGGTATAATCATGAAAGTAAACAGAACTGGAAATATAGGTGATGGTAAAATTTTTGTTTTACCTGTAGAAGATGCTATTAGAATTAGAACTGGAGAAAGTGGAGAAAGTGCAATATGAGGTGGTTTTATGCCGTTTATTTTGCTGAAATGCGATGAGTGTATTCCGGAGAGGATGAAGCACATTTACGCTTACGATCCTGAAGAAGAGATAGTTCCTCTCTGCAATTCCAATACCGTTCCGGGAGATCTGACAGAAAGGGGTTGCGCTTTTGCTGGAGCGAGAGGAGTTGTAGGAGGGCCCATAAAGGACGTCATCCA
This sequence comes from Archaeoglobaceae archaeon, assembly GCA_026985525.1. Taxonomy (GTDB): domain Archaea; phylum Halobacteriota; class Archaeoglobi; order Archaeoglobales; family Archaeoglobaceae; genus WAPX01. The sequence goes on along the minus strand of JALSQI010000027.1, from coordinate 43,766 downwards.
CATGATTCACGGGCCGATAGGCTGTGGATATTACACTTGGGGAACGAGGAGAAATTTAAGCGACAACGACCTGCACAGGCGTTACTGCTTCTCCACGGACATGCAAGAATCAGACATAGTTTACGGGGGAGAGAAGAAGCTCTATAAAGCCTGCATTGAGGCTAACGAGGAGTTTCCGCATGCTAAGGGCATAATAATCTACACCACCTGTCCCACCGCTCTGATAGGAGATAACGTCGAAGCTGTTGCAAAGAAGGTGGAGGATGAGATAAAGAAGCCGGTTGTAGCGATAAACAGTCCGGGATACGCTGGGGTAAGCCAGTCTAAAGGCCATCATGTATTCAACGTAACGTTCTACAGATACATAAGGAAGGCGAGGGAGAAGTTTCCGGAGAAGTGCCTGAAGGAGGAAGAAAAGACACCCTACGATGTCGCGATAATCGGAGAATACAACATGGACTGGGACGTTGCGGTTTGGATTCCGTTGCTCGAAAAGATGGGTTGTAGGGTTGTTACGATTTTCACTGGAAACGCCTCGATAGACGACCTCTTCAAACTACCGGATGTAAAGCTGAACATCGTTCTCTGCCAGAGATCGGCGGAATACATAGCGGAGATGATTCAGGATGGGTTCAACGTTCCTTTCATAAGAGTCAGCATGTTCGGAATTTCGGAAACGACCGAATCCCTATACAGAATTGCAGAGGCTTTGAACATTCCGAAGGAGAGGGTGGACGAGATAGTAAAGGAGGAGATGGAGGCAATAAAACCACAGCTTGATTTTTACAGGGAGAAGTTCGAGGGTTTAACTTGCTTATGCTACGTCGGAGCTCCGAGGACGTGGCACTGGATTATGGCGATGAAGGACTTGGGTATAGATTACGTAGTTGCGTGTACGACTTTTGGACATGAAGAGGATTACGAAAAGATAAACAGGAATTTGAAGAAGGCTGGAATAAAGGGAGTCATTATAATCGATGCTCCGAACGAATTGGAGCTTGAAGAAGCTGTAAAGACGTTCAAACCCGATTTCATGCTTACGGGGCTTAAAGAGAGGTATCTGTTCAGGAAGTATGGAGTTCCGACGATAAACTCCCACTCATACGAGAGGGGACCTTACGTGGCATACAGAGGGTTCGTTAACTTCGCCAGAGACATATACAAGGCAGTTTTCCACCCAATCTGGAACGTTCTGAGGGAAGGAGAGAAGAAGTTCGAGCTCAGGAGTGGTTGAGATGGGAGAAATCTGCTACGTTCAAAAGCAGAGGGCGGTAACCATAAATCCCAACAAGATCTGCCAGCCAATTGGAGCAATGTGGGCTACGCTGGGAGTTCACAGAGGCATTCCTTTCGTTCAAGGCTCTCAGGGTTGTTGCACATACGTGAGATACACCTTCAACAGACACTTCAGGGAGCCGGTAACCATAGCGGTCGCTTCATTCCACGAACACGCCGCAGTCTATGGAGGAATGAAGAACTTAGTCGAAGGCGTATTCAATTTGGTAGCGAGATACGATCCCGATTTGATAGCGGTGATAACTACATGCTCCTCGGAAACCATAGGGGATGACATAGAGGCTTTCATAAGGGCCGCAAAGAAGAAAATAGCCAAGGAGTTGGGAGAGGAGAAGGCTCAACTGCCAGTTATTCCAGTTCACTGCCCTTCATATCAGGGAAGTCACGTAACCGGATACGACAACGCTTCGAAGGCATTCTTGGGACATTTAGCTAAGAAGGATGAGGGGAGTGAAAAGATAATAAACGTCATTCCCGGTTTCGGCGTGAATCCGGGGGACATAGAGGAGATAAAGAGAATTCTAAACATATTCGGACTGAAGGAGAAGAAAGATTACTCAATTCTTTTCGACATAAGCGAAACACTCTACCAACCTCTGAGAGAGCCCATTAGGGAACTTCCCTACTACCCGAAGGGTGGGACTCTCGTAGAGGAGTTCGTCGATGCCGCTAACGCAAAGGCGACCTTCGCACTATGCCAGCACGCCGGGGGGAGTGGAGCTTTGTATTTGAAGAACAGGTTCGGAGTGGAAGCTTACTTCGGACTGCCCATAGGCATAAAGAACACGGACGACTTCATAATCAATTTGGCGAAGGTTACGGGCTTGGAAATTCCCGACAGGCTTTTGGATGAGAGAGGTAGGCTGATAGACGCGATAGTCGATACAGTCCACTACACCAAAGATGTGAGAGTTGGTATATTTGGAGATCCTGACTTCGTCATAGCCATAACGAGGTTCTGCTGCGAAATGGGGCTTAAGCCAATAGTCGTCAACACCCAAACGCCTTCGAAGGTTTACAGACAGGAGATGGAGAAGATAGCCAAGGAGTTCGACGTGAGCTTCGAAGTTCAGTTCTCCGACCTCTGGGACTTCGAGAAGTCGGTTAAGGAGAAGGGCGTTGATTTATTAATCGGACATCCGAGGGGTGGAGCCAAGCTCGCTGAAGAGCTTGGAATTGGTCTCGTAAGAATTGGATTTCCGATATACGATAGAGTTGGACACTTCAGATGGCCGATAGTCGGTTACATGGGCAGTTTGAGGCTTTTCGACGAGATAGTGAACACGATACTCGACACGCGCATACCTTGGGATCAGAAGCAGCAGTAAAATCGGCAGTTGAGGTGATAGCGTGAAGGTGATAAAGGTAAAGTTCTACGACAGGCTTGGTAGAATTTCTGAAAATGGAAATTTCGCATACATTACTTTTCACGTGGGTGAAGAAACGAAACCAAACTTGCTCGTTCAGGTTACGAGAATTAAGGGAATACCGGTGATAGTAGCGAAGTTCGTGGAAGGGGAATTTCTTTCTGCATTCAGAAAACCAGTTAATATAAAAAATTTAGATGACCTAAAGAAGTTCAATGTTCCCGACGAAACTATTGAAGAGATAAGAAGAGTTTGTTTGGAAAAAGGAGTTGATTGGGTATGATATACATGGAATTAGATCCAAAGTACCAGGATTTAAGAGTATTATTCGAAAAAGCTATATCTTCGAAAAAGAAAACGGACTTTCTCGATTCGTACATAAAATTCTTTGAAAAGCTAACTGAGTTCTACGAATGGGCAAAAAAGCTTGGAATTGATGAAGAGAAAGTATTCACGTACTTTCCAGATGTAAAGTACATGGTAAACACTGTGGAAAATAAATATAGAGAAATAATTAGGTGAATAATTTTATTAGGTGAATAATTTTTATTTTTAGCATTTTTACTTTATCGTCCAAGTCATTTCAATATCATTTCAATGAAAGAACTACATTCTGTCTATAACCGCATTCAGGGCATCTATCTCCATCAAGCCTCATCTCTCTAACGTAGAAACCTTCTCTTTCTATCAAAAGTTCACCACACCTTGGGCAGTAAGTGTTTTCGAACTTATGCCCCCAAACGTTTCCGGCGTAAACGTATTCTAATCCAGTGTCGTAGGCTATTTCTACTGCCTCTTCAATCTTTTCGACTGGAGTTGGTGGCAGATCGATCATCTCGAAGTCTGGGTGAAATCTTGAAAAGTGAACGGGAATTCTATTGTCCAATTCGCAAACCCATTCAGCAAAAGCCGCAATCTCTTCTCTACTATCGTTTAGAGTTGGTATTACGAGGTAAGTTAGCTCGAGAAACACACCCTTCTCGTGCATACATTCTACTGAGTTAAGAACCTCTTCAAGTTTCGCTTTACAGATTTTCCTGTAAAATTCTTCGCTAAAAGCTTTTACGTCAACGTTTGCGGCATCTAAAGCTTTTTCCTCAACGAACTGTTCTAAAGCCTCCTCGCTCATATAACCGTTGGTAACGTAAACTACGTAACCTCCTCTCTTTTTTATCTCAATACTTGAATCCAAAGTGAATTCGTGCCATATAGCCGGCTCGTTGTAAGTCCACGCAACACCTTCAGCACTACTATGAACAAAAGCCTCGACGACTTCATCTACGCTCATTTCTCTGCACGGATAGCTTAAGTCGGCAAAAGCTATGGTGTAATTCTGACAGTGCTTACACCTAAAATTACAGCTAATGCTACCGAAAGATAGTGCTTTTGTTGCGGGCATGAAGTTGTGAAACGGCTTTTTTTCAATCGGATCTAAAGCTATAGACGAAACTAAGCCGTAGTTATAAGCGTAAAGCTTTCCTTTTTCGTTTTTTCTAACTCTGCATATGCCCCACTTCCCATCATCTAACTTACATCTGTGCCTACAAGTTAAACACTCAACTCTTCCGTTTAGTTTTCTGTATAGGTAAGACTCCACTTTCATATACCATCACCTGTAAAGCAATACTTTGCTCCCAACTTTTACTCCAACGTGTCTCGCTATAACGGGACACTTGACCAACAACATGTAAAATATACCGCTGAATTCACTTAAACCCTCGTAATTTCCCTGACCCTTAGCTATCGTTACGTCATGTTCTTTCAACCACATTTCAACTTCTGGAGAGTTTCTTTCAACACCAACTTCTCCGTTTGAAATAAACCTGTATTCAGACACTACTGAATCCATTTCAACTTGTTTTGCATCTTCTATTGTCGCGTCGTTTATTATAGGTCCCGCCTTTAATACAAGAGTTATTCTAACAGGAAAATATTCTTTTATTGTTTCAATTAAAATTTTGTCAAATACTATTTCCCCCGCGTTGTCTGCAAAGTAAAGTAGTTTTTCACACATTTTCAGCTCTTTTTTCAGCTTGTCATAGTGGTCAACATCTAATTCTTCGCTCACAATTTTTTTAACGAAGTTGAGCAAGTCAAAATCTTCAACTTTCTCCTTATCTACAGCTCCAAAATCCACGATATTTCCAGCTATTGCCACCTTAACAGCCGTTTTTAAAGGGTCTTCGCTTTTCTCAACCAGTTCCTTGACTTCGCCGTATATTTCCATTGCCAGCTCGTTACTCTTCTTTTTAACTTCAGCATACGGATCGCCACAATATCTCCTTACGATAGCGTGAACGACGTGAGCTAACTCAGGAGGCGTTTTATTCCACTTTTCATTCAAAAGCAAAGACATAACTTCTCTGAGAACTTTTTCCTGCTCTTTTTCACTCATACCACAAAATCTCGAAGCTTTTAAAGCCTGTCTAACAAAGCAAGGTATGCAATCGAGGTTGAGTTTCATAATTAAAATTTTAAATTCCAGAATTTTAATCATTCGATTCCAAAGTCGAGCAAAGTCTTCTTTTTTAAAGTGTCTTTCTTCAAAACTTCTCTTATTTTTCTAAAGTCTTCTACCAGCACTTCTTTCAGCTGAGGCTTGTACAAAGCAGCTGCAGGATGGTAAGTCGGTAATACGTAAACTGTATTCCAAGCCTTCACTTTTCTAATTTTACCCCTTTCTTTCCCAATTCCGTCGAATTTTAGTCCGAATAAGTCAAAAACGAAGGACGAAGCGTATCTACCAAGGCAAACTATCAGCTTGGGTTTTACCACATTCAACTGCCTTATGAGGTAAGGGCTACAACTCTCTACTTCTTCAGGCTTGGGATCTCTGTTGTTTGGCGGTCTGCACTTAAGCACGTTACCTATGAACACATCTCCTCTCTTCAAGTTAGCTATTTCGAGCAATTCGTTTAGCAGTTTTCCCGCGTTTCCTACGAAAGGTCTTCCCTGCCTGTCTTCTTCCTTTCCCGGAGCCTCTCCAATTAAAAAAACTTCAGCATCTTCTCTACCTTCTCCCGGAACACACTTAGTCCTGTACTTCCAAAGCTCGCACTTCCTGCAATTCATTATTTCTCTTTCTATGTCCTTCAAACACTCACTCAAGTTAAACCCTCCAGAACTTTCTCGTCCTCACGTAGTTTTTTTCGGCATCCAATAGGGCTTTAAAAAATTCCTCCTCACTTCTGTAGTATCTCGAAAGAATTCTCGCCGCCGTTTCTGCTCCAATTCCGTACGTGTTCATGGCGTAAATGGCTTTTTTTCCGTAACTCATTACGAGGTTTGCTATCCTCACGAGCTCGTCTTTACTAAACTCTTCGAGTCCTCTCTTAGCGTTTACGCAGGCTATTAATTTGGACTTACACTTTATACATTCAGTAATTGCATCTCTAACTCGAAGCTTAAGCGTACAACCGCAGTTAATGCAGTAAAAAATGCACTCTTCGTTTTCTAACCTCTTTTTGAAAACTTGAATTATTGCGGAAGTGGGTTTAGAAGGTAAAAATAAGTCAAAGCTACCTCTCGAAATCTTAGATATCTCGCTGTTATTTACTCTAAGTACTTCTATCTCCTCGAAAAGCTTTGATAGAATAGAATAAAGCTTTTTCACGTCAAACCTTTCGGTTAAAATCTCCCTAACTGCTTCTCTGTAAACGGGAGTTCCTTTCAACTTCAAAGCAAATTTCTTTAAATTCATTCTCGTTAAATCGGCGTTTTTACTGAGTATTCCAAATTTTCTCGCGGCAGACACTATTTTCCACTGAAATAGCTTAGTATCGAGCATAGCTCTTTCAGCTAACCACTCAAGCCCACCTTTTTCAGCTATTGTTTTGAGATTTTTCATAGATTCCATTACTTCATCGACACTCGCAGGATAGAGTTTAATTCTGTAGGGATCTATTTCAACTGAAATGCTCGTTCCTCTCTTAGCGGCTAAGAGAGTTGCGAGTGTTCTACCAAAAACCTCGTTAACCGTATGTCCAAAACAGGCATTAATCGTTACGCCTTTATCAACGGTAATAGTCTTGCTTGAAGGAATTACTTCCGTTTTTTCTATAACATCGACAACTTCTCTACAAGCTTCTTTACATCCAAACTTTTCAACTAAAATCTTGAGAGTTTTCTCTTTTCCAAAAGCTTTTAGCATTTTCTTTATGCTTTCCCTCAACTCTCCAACTTCTATAGCTACTTCAAAAGGAACTGGTATTTCTTCACCAACCCAGCTTGGTATTTCGCCCTCACTGCTAACCGGTTCTACTCTAACTCTTTCTCCAACGTCAACTATCCTCCACAGCTCACCTTTCATCGCAAAAACTTCTCCTCTAAAAGTAGTAACGAAGACTTCGTCGAGTGTGCCTACTACTTTATTAGAAGCTATGTCAACCACCTCATACCTCTTTTCATCTGGAATCATTGAAATGTTGTCGTAGAAGTAAATTCTTGCTTTTCTCTTAAATCTCATAGTTTTATTTTCGTTCAAATCTAAACTCAACAACCCGTTATCTGATAAAAACTTGCAGACTTCCAAAAATTCGTCAAAGCTAAGATTTCTATACGGATAAGCTCTTTTAACAATACTGTAAGCTTTTTCGACTTCTATTTCCTTGTACTCCATGACCATAGCTACTATTTGATTTGCCAAAGTATCCAAACTTTTTTCGTGGCATATCTCTTCTTCAATTTCTCCTTTAATTGCTTTCTCTGCTATAACCCAAGATTCCATTATGTCGTCGAAATCCTTTACAATTATGTATCCTCTGGAAACTTTTCCTTTTCTATGCCCGCTCCTTCCAGCTCTTTGCAGTAATCTCGAAACCTGTCTTGGACTGCTGTACTGCACTACTCTATCCACATCACCAATGTCTATCCCAAGTTCCATAGAAGAGGTACATATTAACGCTTTTATTTCTCCAGAAAGAAATTTTCTTTCAGCCTCAAGTCTTGCCTCTTTCGAAAGTGAGCCGTGGTGAACTTCCACCTCCACAATTTTTTTAAGCTTCAAAGCCAAAGCTTCAGCCGTTTGGCGGGTGTTTACGAAAATTAGAGATTTTTCTTTGCCAACTACCTCAGCTATATACCTGAGCTGAGAAGCTACATCTACATCGACGAACAGCTTTTTCGCTAATTCCACATCACTCTCCTTAACTTCTGGCTTTATTACTTCAATTTCGTAAACCTTGTTCTCTTCGGATAAAACTACGTCCATCTCGCAATTACCAGCAAAAAAGCGAGAGACTTCTTTAACTCTTTTAACTGTAGCGGATAAACAAATGGTCTGAAAATTTGCAATTTCTCTCAACCTCTCTACAGCAATAGAGAGTTGAGTCCCCCTCTTACTCTGAAAGAGTTCGTGGACTTCATCTATTACAAGAAACTTTACGTTTTTTAACCACTCCCTCAACCTTTTACCAAGAAACAGTAGTTGAAAAGTTTCTGGAGTTGTAACGAGAACGTCTGGGGGTTTTCTCGATTGTTTTAACCTTTCGCTCTTAGACGTATCCCCATGTCTAACCGCTACTTTAAGCTTGAGCAGGTTTGCTAAATTCTCAATTCTTCTAACAACGTCTCTGTTAAGAGCTCTCAAAGGAGTTATGTATATTATAGATACTGGCTTTAACTTCCTCTTTAAAACTTCGTTTAAAGCTGGAACGATAGCTGCTTCAGTTTTACCACTACCTGTAGGAGCGACTATCAAACAACTACGCCCTTTCTCGATTAATTTTAAACTTTTAAGCTGTATTTCGTTCAGCTTTTTTATTCCGTAAGCTTTTAGGGCTTTTTCAAGTTCTTCGATTAGCATGTTTCTCTTTTTTAGTTTTTTAAGACGCGCTCTTAAAATTCACGTCCAAAAACTTTTTTTGAATTGAGCAGAAATTCGTTCATGCTTCGAAAAAAAGTAATTTTAATTTTACTGTTGATGATGCTAATCGCGGCAACACACCCAGTATCAGCCCAGTTTTTGCATGAAAGAGTCGTAAAGATACAGGCAGTTGCAGTAAAAACTGGAGAAAAGCCGGAAGGTGCTGTGATAAACATAACGGTAATAGTAACTCCCGGAAATGGAAAAGTTTTCGTCTCTACTACGCCTTATACTGAAATAGACATGCAGGGTTCAGCTCAACTCGCTGCTTTAACAGCCTGCGATTTGCTCGGCGTAGATTACATGAAGCACGACTTTTTCTACATAATAAAAGCCAACGCTCCTATAGTAGGAGGGCCATCAGCTGGAGGAGTTATGTGCGTAGCAACTATTGCGGCTCTAAAAAACCTCACTATAAGAAAAGACGTTTTCATGACGGGGATGATATATCCGGATGGATTTATAGGACCAGTAGGTGGAATTCCATACAAGCTTGAAGCTGCGGCAAAGCATGGGGCTAAGTACTTCCTGATACCCGCTGGGCAAAGCGTAGTTTACGTCAGAGAAGTAAAAGTCGTTAAAAATGGACCCTTCATAATAGAATCCACCGTTATAAAACCTGTAAACGTCATAAAGTTAGGAGAAAAGCTTGGAGTGAAAGTAGTTGAAGTAGAAACTGTAAATCAGGCTTTAGAGTACTATACGGGATACAAAATAAAACAGGAAAACGTTACAGTTAATATTTCCAAATACTCAAACATTCTCAAAAAGCTTGCAGATAGAATGAAGAGCGAAGCTGAAGATTTATACGGAATAGTTAGTCAATTTGCAACGAGTGATGTCATGGATGTAGTGAAGCAAGATATGAAATTAGCTGAAAAGAGTTACGACGAAGGTAAATACTACACTGCTACAAGCTATTGGTTTGCGGCAATGATAAACATGAGGTATATACAGTACAAACACACTCTTACTACTGAAAAAGCCCTCGAAAACGAGTTTAGCAGAGTGCAGAAAGATATAGACGACATGATGAAGTATTTAGAATCGAATAAAACTGTTGGATTGGAAAGTTTCCAGCTTTACGGTGCTGCTGAGGAAAGAGTTACAATAGCCCAGAATTACCTAAGCAAAGCTAAAAGTGCTCCAGACTTAGACACTGCTTTGTGGGATTTAGCCTACGCAAGGGAAAGAGTTGAAAGTGCAAGGTTATGGCTGTCTTTACTTCCGGGAATAAAAGAAGACATTCCTCTCGGTAAACAGGAAATAAAGAGGAGGGCTCAACTCTACTTAAGTCAGGCTGAATCTATGATAGTTTACGCAAGCACTATTTACGGACAAAAAGATCTGTTAGAAATGGCTCAACAAGATATAGACAACGGAAGAATCCAGTTCGATGAGGGTTTGTACTGTGGTGCCGCTCTATCTGCTATAAACGCTATAACAAAAGCGAGCTTAAGCATAGAGCTAATAGGAATAACGAGTTCTCCAACAGGTGAACAGCTACTTCAAGAAAAGATAAACGCGTCGAAAAAAGATGCACAGATAGCAATAGCCCAACTCGAAAAACAAGTAACGCCCATACTGCCCGTAGCTTATTACGAGTTTGCTGAAACGAGTAACAATCCCATAACAAAGCTCGCTTATTTCAAGTTATCGGAGAGAATAGCTAAACTCATAGGAGTGCTGGCAAAAATCCACGAACACAGCAAGTTAGTAAAAGTTAACTATCCGTCAGCCCCATCTTTCGAAGAATCAGCGAAAGTTGAGAATGTAAATACGAGAATTCCCGGATTCGGTGCAGTTTTAGCATTAATAGCTCTCTTAGTCGTTTTGAGGAGACGGCAGCTTTTGTAACATCAGCTTTTAACTCTTTCTTTATTTTCTTTATTTTTGTTTTTCAAAAAGGGATATCTTCAACTTAGATATCCCGAAAGTTTTAAGTTTAACGTATCTTTCAGAAGTCCGTGAAGGTCGTAGTTGCCGGATGCGGAACTGGAGGAGCTGAGTTTTTGAGGCATTACAGCGGTGATGTTACTGTAATTTCTCCTTCGAGTTATCTTTATTGTCAGGCTTTGTTTCCAGCATACTTGGCTGGAAAAGTAAGTGAAGACGAAGTAAAAGTAGATTTACTTCCTTTTTTCGAAGAAAAAGGCATTAAATTTAGAAGAGGAAAAGTTGAATTCGTAAAAGACAAGTGTAAAACTGTTTTTTTAAACTTGAAAACTCTAAAAGGAGTTAGCTACGATAAACTCGTCCTCGCCGTTGGAGGGGAACCAATACACGTTGAAGGAGTTGAAAAAGCTCTAACTTTAAACGACTTCGAATCCGCAAAGATTGCGAAGAAAAGGATTGAAAGAGCGAGAGAAGTGGCAATAGTCGGCTCAGGCATGAGTGGTGTGGAAGTAGCGTACGAAATATCTGGCTTTTGCAATGTAACTCTGATCGAGTATGAAAGAAGAATACTTCCCGGAATGTGCGAAAAAGTTTCAGATGTGGTTAGAAAGCTTTTGAGTAGGGAAGGAGTAAAAATTCTCACTTCTTGTAAAGTGGAAAGGATATCTGACACTTTAAAAACGAGTTGCGGGGAGTTCAGCTTCGATGAAGTAATATGGTGTGCTGGAATAAAAGGTAAAAGAGTTCCCGGATTAAAGTACGGAAAAAGTGGAATTGTAGTTGACTCCTCTTTAAAAGCTACTCAAAACGTGTTTGCGATAGGAGATGTGGCTGAAGTCAATATAGGCGATGTAGCAACGAAGACAGCTTTAGAGGCAGAAAGACAGGCAAAATTTGTAGCTAAAGCCATAAAAAGCGGAAAAATTGGAAAGTACAAACCTTTCTCCACTCTTAGAAATCCGTTTGCAATAATGACTTTTGACGATAAGGCAATTTTAGTTAGAGGAGACAAAGTTTTAACAGGAAAACCAATTTATAAATTAAAAATGTTAGTTGTAAGAAAATTTCTTAAAAACTTTGAACGCTAAACTATTTATTCTCCAAAATACAGCTTTAAAGATATGAAAGTGGAAGTGCCAGATGAGATATACAGAAAGTTAGAGGAGAGAGTTAAAGAGACTTCTTTTAGCTCTGTTGACGAGTACGTAACATATATACTACGAGAAGTTCTCGCAAGCTTGGAGGAAGAGGAGGAAGAAGTTTTCAGCGAAGAAGAGGAGGAAAAAGTAAAAGAAAGACTTAGAGCTTTGGGTTATCTCGACTAAGCTTTGGGTTTAGCTATGAGAATTGCACCACTGCCAGATACAGTGAAGACTTCTGTATTGTTTGGAACGAAGGCTGTTTTAAACTCACCAATTTTTATTACCTCGCCGTAAGTTGATAGCTCTACAAAACCTTCTACGCAACTTACGTAAGCGTAAGAGTCGTTTTTAACTTCTCTAACCACATTCTTAGACAACCTCAACAGCCTGACGTAAAAGTTTTCACCCTCAAGTTTTGTTACGTCTCTTTTCAGACTATTTGGATCGCATTTTCTGAAGTCTATCACTTCTATGGCTTTTTCTAAGTGAAGTTCTCTTCCCCTTCCGTAATCGTAAACCCTGTAAGTTATATCCGAGCAAGTAGAAATTTCGTATATTAGACCTCTACATATAGCGTGAACAGTTTTTGGAGGAATAATGTAAGAATCGTACTTGTTACATTCAATTCTGTTCAAGAGATTTTCTACTTCCAAGTCTTCAACAGCTTTTAAAAATTCTTCCCTACTCACATCTTTTGAAAAACCGATCATCATCTCAGCTTTATCGAGAGCTACCCATGCCTCTTCCTTACCTCTATCTTTTTCACCAAGCCTTTTTGCGTCCTCATCAGAGGGATGAACTTGAACGCTTAGCTTCTCTCCAGCGTCTATGAATTTTACTAACAAAGGTTCGTAACCTCCGGAAACTTCGTCAAAAATTTCGCTCATCTTTACGATTCTTCCCTTGTACTCCACGAGAGATGGTCTTTTTGGGTGAGGTGATATTTCCCAAGATTCTCCTATACTGACACCGCCTTTGACTTTGGATAGAAAGTTCCCAGCCCACGGCTTTTCGACCAAGTTTTCTTCCACTTGTAGTATAAAGTGTTCCATAAAATCAATTCTACAAAAATGTTATTTAACTGTGCCTAATATCACCAAAAGTGAAATACGTTTACGTAGTACCGTCGAGAAGGCTTGGAAAATCTCTTGGAGTTAACTTAACTCCTTTCAAAACATGCACTTACTCGTGTGTTTACTGTCAGCTTGGCAGAACTACCTGCAAAACTGTTGAGAGAAAAGAATTTTTTAAAAAAGAAGAAATTCTCAGAGAAATAGAGTCAGCTTTAAAAACGAACCCGGACTATGTAACTTTTGCGGGAGAAGGTGAACCAACGCTATACTCCAAACTTAAATGGCTACTGGATAGAATTGAAGAAAAAACAGCTGTAATAACCAATTCGTCTCTACTCTGGAGAAAAGACGTTAGAGAAGATCTTATGAATGCAGACGTTTGCCTACCTTCCTTAGACTGTGCAACTGAAAAAACTTTTAGAAGGCTAAATAGGCCTCACAGATCCCTAACACTAAGCAAAGTTGTCGAGGGTCTTTTAGAGTTCAGTGATGAGTACGGTGGAAAAATAATGCTGGAGATCATGCTTGTAAAAGGTTACAACGACAGCAGAGAAGAATTGGAAAAAATGGCGGAAATCGTTAAAGAGATGAAAGTCGATGTCGTGCACGTTTTAACTCCAATTAGACCTCCTGCATCTGACGTTGAGAAAGTCGATGCAGAAAAGCTTCTTGAAGCTATGAGATTTTTCAAAGGATGTGCAATCGATTTTCCTGAAGGTAGGGATTTCGACTTCAGCACGTTTTCGAGTTTAAACGAAGCTGTTAGGATTATGAGCAGACATCCTATGAGAGAAGATCAGGTAAAAGAGATGGCAAAACACTTTAATGCGAGCGTAAAAGACGTTGAAGAAATAGAGGGCGTTTTTTGCAAAGAGTTTGGAGGGATTAAATACTACTTCTACAAAAAATGAATCGCAACGCTTAACTTCTACTTGTAGTTTTCAGTGTAATGAGTGAACTTAGAAAAAAAGTTTTGAAAGTTTACGACTTCGTTTGCTCCAGACTCTACTTTGGAGTAGAAACTTTCTTTTCGGGGAAAAAGTCTTATACTCCACTACCTCTATTCTGCATTCTTTCGGCAATTACGAGGAGGAACGTGCTCGTTTTTGGAGATTACGGAAGTGGAAAAACGACTTCGTGTGAGAGAATAGCTTCTCTCATCTCCTGCGTACCTCTTGAGTTCATTCAAGCTTCAACAATACACTCACATCCAGAACAAACTGAAGAAAAGATGAAGGCTACGATTGACTTAGGAATGCTTGAGAAAAAGGGTATAGAAGTCGTAAGGTGGAAAATAACTCCGTTCTCTCCAGTAACAATAGTTGATGAGATAAACAGACTTCCCGCTGGAAAGCAAAACGTATTGCTGAATGAAGTAGATAGGGGAATTTGGAGCTATAGAGGCTCCACTTTATTCCTGAAAAAGAAGCCGCTTTTCGCAACAGTAAACTACGGAGATGAAGGGACTGCTAAATTAATTCCTCCACTAATGGACAGGTTTGACGTAGCTGTCGAAACTGGTAAAATGAATGCCGTAATGAGAAGAAAATTGAGGAGAGGAATTAGAGACGACTTCTTAAGGGACTTAAAGCTATCAGAAGAGATGATAGAGAAAATTCAAGAAATAAACAGCAGAGAAGCTGAGGATTACGTTAGAGAAGTGTCGGAACTTTTCTCTTCTAAGCTAAGCGAAAGAATAGGTTTTGACGTTTTAACCCCAGAAGAGTTAGAAGAGGTAGAAAAAGAAATAGAGGACGTGGAACTGAATCAGGATGTAGAGTTGTTCCTCGACTACTTATCCCAAGAAGTTTACTGTCAGATGACGACTAAGAAAGATTTTTCAAGGTGCGATACTTGCCATTACTCAGGATTTGCCTGTTCAGATATAGGCATTTTTTCTGGAAGAGCCGAAAATAGTTCTATTTGCTTTGCAAAAGCGATAGCATGGATGGAAGACGAGGATTGTCAGCTCAGGCACATAAAAGCAGTTTTACCCTATTGCATTTGGCACAGGTGCAACTTAAATGAAAGCAGAGTGTTAGAAGTTAGAGATATTGAAAAGGACGAATGCGACGAAATTTTTGCTTTAAAAGACGTAATAAACGACGTAGAAAGAAGGTGGGAAGAGCACAGAGATTTTCAAATCTTAGCATACAGAGCAATCGTGGAGGGAAACAAAGAGCTATTGGAAGAAATTTGCGAAAAAGTACCTCATCCTCTATTCAAATCCATAGGAGGTTATTGACATGAAAACTAAAAAAATAATAGTTTTAATTTTAATTTTAGCGATTTTAACTCTTGGATGTTCGAATAAAAGTAAAAACATTAGTAAGAGTGGTCTAAACAACTCTACAGTAGCAAACGTTTTACCTCAGAAGATAATGGGGATGCAGAAATTCGTAGCACTTAAAGGTAAAACCGCTTTAGAATTCGTCAAAAAATCTCACATTGGCCCAATAAAGTTTGTAAAAGATATAGCTCTCGTTCACTACTTGAGCAACGAAAGCATGATGGTCGTTTGGATAACTGAGTATCCATCTGAAAAAATTGCAAAAAATCAGACGGAGTTAATGGTTAAAGGAATGAAGAAGTTTGGTAGTGTCTGGGAATACGTTAACAAAACTGAACTTGACGGCATAAACGCATACTACGTTCCCGGAAAAAACCATTACTTTTTCTGCGTAGGAAAGTACATGATATACCTAATACCCATAAACATGAACAAAACCCAAGTCGCGAAATTTACGGAGGAATTGATTAGAGCCATAGGCTAAGTTTTTTCTGTTCCGGACAAAAAGCCGAAATTTTCTTAATATTTACACCCATTTTTTTAAGTTCAAGTAAGGAGTGATTATCAAGCAGTTTTGCCGTTTTAAAACCAACTCCCGGTATTTCCATGTAATTCTTACAACCAAACTTCCTTGCAACTAAGATTTTTGGATCGCATTCGAACATTCCACTCTCGTTTAAAACAGCCTTAAGTTTTTCTAAATTGTATCCGTACTCTCTAACCAACCAGTCAGCTTTGTAGAGGTTCACAACCCTTTTTTTGCTCTCGTTTTTTCTACCCTCAAAGGGTGTCCCCTTTAAAGCTCTGAAAGGTGAAAAGTATATCCTTCTAACTCCAAAACCGTACCACTTTTCTGCAAAGTTCAAAACGTCCAAATCAGTTTCACCAATTCCAACAACAAGCTGAGTTGTGTGAGTTATGCCATACTTTTTACTGAACTTGGAAATCCACCTCTCTCTTCTCTCCACGTCGTACCTGCTTTTAACGCTACAAACTTCTGATAGCATATCCGCTCTTGGAACTTCTGCGTTAATGCTAATTCTATCAGCTATCTCCGCCGCTCTTTTTATTTGATCTCTACTAGCACCGGGAATTATTTTTAAATGCATGTATCCTGAAAATTCCTTTCTAATGAGTTCTCCAGCCTTTATAATGTCTTCCATAACTCTTTCTGGATCGCTGTAAATTGCAGAGCTAATAAAGACTGAATCTGCGATACCTTTTTTATACATGTTGATGAACACTTTCGAGAATTCCTCAGGTTTTAAAGTTTCACCTCTCCTCCACGGATTACAGCAGTAAGAGCAATCAAACTTGCAAACGCTGGACATCAGGCATTTGAACATTTTTAAGTTTTTAGAACGATAGATAGCCCTATTAACGTCAAAAAAAGAGACGTTGCTGACGTCAAATTTACTCAGCACAGAAAGTTTTAGAACTTTTCTAAACATACTACATTTCGAAGTAGTGTTCTTCTATACTGTGCAAATCCTCTACCCTACCTTCTTTAACAACTCTACCTTTAACGAGGACGTAAGCTCTGTCCGCAACTCTAAATGCAAGGTGTACATTCTGCTCAACTATCATGACCGGTATCCCCATTTCCTTTATTTTTACAATTGCATCTCCTATGACTTTAACAATCGCTGGAGCCAAACCAGTTGAAGGCTCGTCGAGAATCAGTAGTTTTGGTTTCTGCATTAAAGCTCTCGCTATTGCGACCATCTGCTGTTCTCCACCGCTCATCGTTTTTACTGGCTGCTTTCTTCTCTCTTTCAATCTCGGAAAGAGTTCGTAAACTGTTTCCAGCATTTCATCTCCAGCTATGAGCAAATTGTCCTCAACACTCATCGAGGGGAAAAGCCTTCTACCTTCAGGACAAACCGAAATACCAAGCCTAACTCTCTCGTGAGTTTTCAAGTTCTGGATCGGCTTGCCAAAAAACAGAATTTCTCCTTCAGTTTTAACCAAGCCAAATATGGCTTTTATAAGCGTCGTCTTTCCCGCCCCGTTGGGGCCGAGAATAGCTACTCCTTCCTTACCAATCTCGATGTTTATACCTCTCAAAACTTCTGAGTCGTAGTAAGCTTTCAGGTTTCTAACTTCAAGTACTTTCAAATTCCGTTACCTCCAAGGTAAGCTTCGATAACAACTTTATCCCTTACCGCTTCTTCAGGCAAACCTTCAAATATTATCTCGCCGTAGTTAAGCACTATAACCCTATCCACAACACTGAACAGCTCCTTGAGTTTGTGCTCTATTATTACGAGTGGAATTCCGCTTTCTCTAAGCGAAACTATAACTCTTTCGAGTTCTTTACCCTCTGCTTGGCTTAATCCAGAAAAAGGTTCATCGAGCATGAGCATCTTTGGATTAGTAGAAAGTGCAAGTGCTATGCTCAACCTTCTCAACTCACCTTGGGAAAGATTGCAAGCTTTTTCACTTCTTTTTCTTTCCAAACCCACAACCTTAAGTTCTTCCATACTGCCACCAGCAGCTAAAACGTTTTCTTCCACACTCATCTGTTTGAACACTCTTATTAGCTGAAAAGTTCTTGCAAGCCCCTTTTTAACTAAATAACTCGGCTTTTTTCCTGAAACTTTTTCTCCCCTAAACCTCACTTCACCTCCATCAGGTTTTAAAAAGCCAGATATAACGTTAAAAAGCGTAGTTTTTCCAGCTCCGTTAGGGCCTATTATGCCAAGACACTCATTGCTAACTTTAAAGCTTACACCTTTTAGAACTCTAAGCTCTCCAAACTTCTTTTCCAAATCTATCACTTCAAGCATGAGCATCACCGGACAAACTTTGGCAGAGTGTCACTTGATATCAGAATACTTAAATATTGCCTTCCACGCCACCACACATGCGAAAACTCGTCTTGCTGATACTGCTAAGCTTAATAGTTATGGGGTGCGTAAATCAGAAAGTGAGCCAAAACAAAAACGAGGGGGCGAAAGTTGTAAAAATAGGGGTCATAGGACCAATGGAAACTAAGTACGGAATAGCAATGGTTCACGCAGCAAAACTCGCCGCAGAAGAGATAAACAAAGAAGGAGGAATACTCGGTAGAAAAGTTGAGATAGTTACCGCAGACACGAAAATGGATCCAAATACAGGAATTATAGCCTTTAGAAGGTTAGCAGATGAGTGTAACGTCATAGTAGGTGGATTTTCAAGTGGAGTTTGTTTATCTATGCAGAAAGTCATGGCGGAAAAGAAAATACTGTGGCTGGGAGACTCAGCAACTCCGAGATTGACTGAGAACGTTAGAAAGAATTACAACATGTATAAGTATTACTTCAGGCCAATAGGAACGAACGCATCAACTTTCCCACTCGACATGGTGGCAATGCTGAATTACCTTAACGAGGAGGGAGTTCACGTAAAGAGAGTAGCGATTATAAGAGACAACGCTCTCTGGACGGATGACGTGATGAAAGTGCTAAAACCGCTACTCGAAAAGAACGGCTATACGATAGTGATGGACGAAAAAGTAAACAGAGGTCAAACGGATTTTACAACTCTGCTTTTAAAAGCCAAGCAGGAAAAGGCTGATGTAATAATGCCAATAATAGCGCACGTTAGAGGAGCACCCTTAGTCAAAGAGTGGGCGAGATTGAAGTTGGGAATACCTATAGCTGGCCATGACCTTTCGGCAATAGATCCAGATTACTGGAACGCTACAGGTGGTGCGTGCAATGGAGAGATATACACAGCAGACGGCGGTGGCGTGCCGTATCCAATAAACGCTAAGATGGCACACTTCTTAAAAGCTTACAAAGAAAAGTATCATGTATTGCCTGAAGCTTTTGACGCTTATGGAGTTTACGATGCAATATACCTGTACAAGAAAGCCGTAGAAATGGCTTCAAAAACTGAGAAAGATCCGTTTAACTCCACAGTTTTAGTAAAATACCTCGAAATGTTCAACAAAACACATCCTTTCGAGGGGGTTAGAGGTAAAATAGCGTTTACAAAAGACCACGACTTGGTTTGGGGTAACGACTTCGTTAGAAACTGGATATGCCAGTGGCAGAACGGAAAGCAAGTGGTAATATATCCAAAAGTCTCATGGATGAAGACTGGAAAGCTGATAACTCCTTGGAAGTAACTTTTAATTTTTTTAGGTGGTTAAATGATTGCAGAGATCTTAGTTCTCGGTACAGTGATGGGCGGAGTTTTAGCCCTCGTCGCTTCCGGCTTCAGTCTCGTCTTCGGAGTTTCGAGAATTCTAAACTTTGCTCACGGAACGTATTTTGCCTTAGGTGCTTATTTTTCTCTCGTATTTTACCTTTTGTTTGAAAAATTACTCGCTTTTTTACCAAAAGAGTTGATTTTACTTATTTCCGCTTTTTTAGCGATATTGTTAACTGGATTTACTGGTGTCCTCATTTACCTCGCAACTGTAAAGCCCGTTAGAAATTACGAAGTAATGGTGATACTTGTAACCTTAGCCGTAGCCCTTCTAATAAAAGAGTTGTTGCTGACTTTTTTCAGCGACGTTTCCATTTCAATACCCCCATTCGTTACAGGCTGTATTGTAATTTTTGGAATTCCAGTAACGTATTCGAGAATAATAGCGTTGGTAATTGCGGCTTTAAGCATAGCTACTCTCGACGTTTTTATAAACAAAACCAAACTCGGAAGAGAAACGGTAGCAACAGCTCAGGATGTAGAAGCGGCGATGTTAGTTGGAATTGACGTTGAGAGAGTCTTCATAACAGTAATGTTCATATCTTCAGCTCTAGCCGGAGTAGCTGGAATACTTTACGCACAGATATACGCAGTAAATCCGATGACTTCCCTAAGAGTTCTAATATACGCTTTCGCAATAGTCATACTCGGAGGGCTGGGAAGTGTCAGGGGAAGCATATTAGCCGCTTTTATAATAGGATACATGCAAGTTGCCGTTTCCACTCTTTTCACGTCCGAATGGGCGGAAATCGTGGCGATGCTTACGATAATAGCTATTCTCGTAATTAGACCTCAGGGAATAATGGGGGTGGAATAATGAAAAAAGCTCTAATTTTTATTTTACCATTTCTGATTTTGCCTTTATTTCTAAGAAGCGATGTACTCTACATGTTAGGTTTATCGTTCATATTCGTTGTTTACTGCGTCAGCTGGGATATAGTAGCAGGATATACGGGACAAACGAACTTGGGACATACTGTTTTTATAGGAATTGGGGCTTATACTGCAGCCCTCCTCAGCATAAAAACGAACGTTCCAATAATTGCATCTATAATTCTTGGAGGCATCGTTTCAACTGCTTTTGGATTAGCAATAGGTTGCGTTTGCTTGAGGTTAAAAGAGTACTACTTAGCCCTAGTTACAGCAATTTTACCTTTGATATTCATTCAGCTCGCAAACATATACTCCAACGTATTTGGAGGATACGAGGGGCTGTCTATTCCATTTTCCAAAGCTCTGCCGGGAGGGGTGATAGGAAATTACTACATTTCCTTGCTCTTCTGCATCCTCTGCCTCGCATTTATTTACGCCTTTATAAACAGCAACATTGGTTTAAAGCTTAGAGCTATAAGAGACGATGAAGAGCTTGCAGAAGCTGTGGGAATAGACGTCGTTAAGTACAAATTGCTGGCTTTCTGCGTTAGTGCCTTTTTTGCTGGAATGGCTGGAGCTCTTGCAGTTCACTACAAGTTAACTGCTGGAGTTGACTTTTTCGGAATACCGTTAATGCTGGAGATAATATTGGGAGTAATAGCAGGAGGTCTTGGCACGTTTTATGGAGGAATAGCTGGAGGTTTTGCTATATACGTAGCTAAAAACTGGGTTTTCATGCAAATTTCTTCAATAGTTAACTCTATTTCGCCGTTTAGAATTTCAGATGAGCTCATACTCTACGCAGTTCTAATAGTGCTTATAGTTCGTTTCCCCAGAGGACTTTTCTACGAGCTTGAGGAGTTATTAAACAATAAAGTGATTAAAGAGCGATTAAAGTAAAAAATAAAGATTAATTATTTAAATTTAAAGATATACAGCAAATGACCCTACAGGTTGCGTAGAGTGAAGAAAGTTTGGCTTCGCCAAAACTCAAAAAAGTAGCGTTAGCTTTCTTAAAAGCTTTCATCGTCTCTTCTTCAAAATCGCCGTGAGGAAAAGCACCGATACAAATAGTTCTGGATTCAGAAATCCTTTTGCAAACGTCTTTTCTGTCCCCCTTTTCCCACAAAACCACAGCTCTATCCAGTACATCTTCAAGTTTGTAGTCAACAACTTCGAGTAAAACTTTTCCTCCTGCCTCTATTTTCCCTTCCAACAACAGTTTTTCCATCAAACCTCTAAACCTCTCGTAAGTTCTCGGCAGTTTAGTATTTACGTCAATTTTTATTAAGAGGTTTTGAACTGTATGAACGTATATTTCACTAAACAAGTTAGAATCCAAAGCTAACAACAAACACCTATGTAGTATATCTGGCCTTCCTCTCTTTTCACTTCTTTCAAGCTTTCTAATCGCCCTATAATGCAAGTAATCTTCTAAAAGCATCTCTTCCGCTCTCTTTTTCCTAATCCTCGAAGACCTTATAACGTCAACGTGATGAACTATTTCTTTTGGTACGATCTCAAGCGAAGAATCCACAAAAACAAGTCTCACGTTTAATTTACTTTAAAACGTTGTAAATAAAGCTTGCTCCACTTTATCGAGAAAAATTTATAATATCCTACTACAAAAATTATTACGGAGGTGATGGTAATGGAGATAATCGCAAAACCCAAAGGCGGGGATATAGACAAGATGGCAGAAAAAGTGTTCATGGAAAGTATCAACATTTTAGGAGGTTTAAAGAGATTAGTGCAGTACAGAAACTTGACTTGGTTACCCTCCCTCGCAGAAGCTGCTTACGTTATAGTACTTAAGAATGAAGCTGCGAAGACTTATAGGGAGATAGCAGAGTTCTTAGGCATATCTGAAACGACTGCGAGAAACGTTGCTACTGCAGATGAAGAGAAAGTGATGGAGTACATACAAGGTGAATTGGAAGAGAGGCCTAAGGAACACATTGCTGGAGGTATAGCTAAGTTAGCATACAAGAGGTTAAAAGAGAGCGGAAAGCTCTACGAAGGGGAGGAAGTGGTCATAGGTGGAGAAGAGATAGAGGTACTGGACATAGACTGGGCTGTACACGTTCTCGCAAAAATTAAAGGCGTTGACTTCCCAGTGAACAAAGACGTTTTAGAAGAGAGGTTAAGAGGTATGGTAATAAAGGGCAAAAAGATAGAAGAAATCTTAGACAAATTGGAGTATCCAATAAAAAGTCCTGCTGAGTTGCTTCATGGCATAAAAGTCAACCTCAATCAATAACTTTCTAAGTGACACTAATTATCACACTAAATAATGCGAAACTTTTTAAATTCCCTTTTTCTATTCCAAGAGATATGTCTGAGTTACTCGTTTATTTCAACGGAGAGTTCGTTCCGGAGAGTGAAGCAAAGATAAGCGTTTTTGATCACGGATTTCTGTACGGAGATGGTGTTTTTGAAGGCATTAGAGCCTATAATGGAAGAGTTTTCAAACTGAAAGAGCACATAGACAGGATGTACGACTGTGCCAAGGTTATAAAGCTAAAAATACCTCTAAGCAAAGAAGAGTTTGCAAATGCAATACTGGAGACTTTGCGTAAAAACGGTTTGAGAGACGCGTACATAAGACCCATAGTTACAAGGGGCGTTGGTGATTTGGGGTTAAATCCAGACATATGTAAAGATCCACAAGTGATAATCATAACTAAGCCTTGGGGAGCTATGTACGGAGATTTATATGAAAAAGGGTTAAAAGCCGTTACCGTTACTGTTAGGAGGAATGCAATAGATTCCCTCCCTCCAAACATAAAGTCCTTAAACTACCTCAACAACGTCTTGGCAAAAATAGAAGCAAATGCCAAAGGCGGTGATGAAGCTATATTCTTGGATCACTTGGGATACGTTAGCGAGGGTAGTGGAGATAACATATTCGTAGTGAAAAACGGTGTTGTTTACACGCCACCAACGCTGAACAACTTGAGAGGGATAACGAGGGCAGTTACCATAGAAATAATAGAAAAGCTTGGAATTCCTTTTAAAGAGACGAACCTCGGATTGTTTGACCTTTATTCGGCTGACGAAATGTTTGTTACTGGAACTGCTGCTGAAATTTGTCCGATAACGGTAATAGACGGTAGAGTTATTGGAAACGGAAAACCGGGAGAAATAACTAAAAAGCTTATGAGTGAATTTAGAAAAATCGTGGAGAGTGAAGGAACACCAATTTACGACTAACTCTTTAATTTACTACTTTATGCTTTTTAACGCTTAACGTTGTTAAAACGTTGTTAAACGTTAGTTAGTTGTTAAATGTTAAATAACTCCGTGTAGCAATTTTAACATGAAAGTCGAAAGAATGGTTACAAGAGTAGTTACACCACCTCTCGCAGCAAACGCTTACGTAGTTAGAAATTTAATGATTGATTGTGGAGGAGATGCCGAATTTATTTTGAGATATTTATCAGAAAAAAGATTAATAGGTAAAATAAAATATTTACTACTAACTCACGCACACTTCGACCACGCTGGAGCTTATTTTGCACTCCAGAACTCAAGAGCTAAGGTAGGAATTCACGAGGAGGAGTTAAGAATTTCGAGGGAAAATCCATACGCGTATGGTATGTTACTTTTCACACAAGTAAATCCAGATTTCACCCTAAGAGGTGGAGAAATTTTAGAAGAAAACAGAATTAAGATAAAAGTTATTCACACCCCCGGACACAGTCCGGGAAGCGTTTGTTATTACGATGAGGACAGAAAGTGGCTTTTTAGCGGAGATACTGTTTTTTCAAGTGGCGGCTTTGGAAGGGTTGACTTTCCGGGAGGTAATGCATTAGAGTTGGTTAAATCTCTCAAGAAGTTAACGGAATTAGACGTAGAAGTATTGTTTCCCGGACACGACGAAGTTGTGGAAGAAAATGCTGACGTGGAAATCAAAAAGGCTTACGAAATAGCGAGGAGGATTTTGCTTTGATCTTGGAAAATTTAGTTTACGTAATAAAGCTCGGCAGGGGTAAAAGCTACTACGAAAGGTCAGAAGACGTTTACAGAAAATTAGCAGACATCTATTCCAACTTCCTAAGAATTTGGGCTGGAATAATTGATACGAGTTTTGGAATAAAATTCGACTTTAAAAGCGTCAAAACGGGAAAGGGATTCTTCAATCAAATAAAGAAAAACTGGAACGCCTTAATAGAAAGAGTAGAAAAAATAGACTATTCTCGTAAGTTCTTAATAGGAGAAGACAGACTTGCATGTGAGCTTATCTACTCAGTTTTCTACTTAGACTACTATCTAAGAAAAAAGAGAAAAGAGTTGTGGAAGGAAACGAGTGAAATGATAGACAGACTTATACTAAAACTTCCTCCAGAAAAGCTGTCGGGTTTGTTGAAGCACTACTGCAATTCCAAGATGTTCAGTAAAAAAGCTTACGAGGACGTTTTGAAAAGAGTTAGAAACGCAAATAGAAGAGCCTATACTCTCCACTGCATGGAATGCACGCAATCGATCAACTTAGCTCGAAGAGATTTTGCAGGTATAGATGCCTTTTTACCTTTGATAAAAATATCTTCGAGCAAACAGACAATAGAGAGAGTTCTCAGAATAACAAAAACAGACATAGTGTCTGAAATAAAAGAAATAAAAGATGGCTACAGGTGGAGAATAGACGTATTTCTTGAAGAGGATGGAGTTAAGTGGGGGACTATAACTGTTTTACTTATACTCGCAAAAGATACTGGAGATGAACAACTCCAAAAGCTTGCAGAAATGATGCTTGAAGGATACTACGTTCTTAACTTGGATCTCTTCTTCTACTTTACGAGCAAAGTTAGAAAGTTGAAACCTTACTTAAACGGAATTCTAATTAGCGAGTTTTCAGCAATTTCCAAGTTCGTGGAGGATATTAGCGAGTACATAAATCCGGAAGTGGAGAGGGTTAGTAAAAAGTTTGAAGTCGCTTTTAATCCAGATGAGCTGTTAGATTGCGGTTTAAGCTACGACTACGTAGTAGATGCCGTAAGAATTAGAGTCAGAAAAAAACTTGCGACTCACTTAGAATACACTTGCCTCGTAACAAAGCCTGTAAAAGGCTACTACTTGCACTTCATCGTTTTGAAAGTTGATGGAAAACGCAGGTACATATGCTTGGCTTGTAAAGGAAAAGTTAAGCCAAAAGACGCGTACTACATGTTTGACAATGCAAAACTGAAAAAGATGTTCGAAGTTTGCAAAGAAAACGGAAGATTCTTTCTGAAGCCAATAAGTTTTGAAGAGCTAAAAAAACTTGCAGAAAATTCTGAAGAAGAGGAAAGAAAGTTGGCGAGGATAAAGCTCAAAGAGGCAGGAATCATAGTTTAATGGGATAATCGTTTAATAATCTAAAACACTTGCATTCAGCATGAACATATCGGAAAAGATATTCAGCGAGAAGTGCGGTAAGGATGTTCAGGCTGGAGAAATAGTAGTTGCAAGAATAGACCAAATAGCTCTACAGGACGGTACAGCTCCTTTAGCGATAAGAAAAATTATGGAGCTTGGAGTCGAAGTTAGAGCTGCTGAAAGGACTCACTTCTTCGTTGACCACGCCGCTCCTTCTCCAAGGAGAGAGTTGAGCAACGACCAGAAGTTCATACGAGAGTTTGCCGGAAAAATTGGAGCTGATTTCAACCCTCCGGGGGAGGGAATAATTCACCAACTAATGGTAGAAAAGTGGGTAAAACCGGGTGACTTAGCAGTTGGGGCTGACAGTCACACCTGCACATACGGAGCCTTAGGCTGTTTTTCTACTGGCATGGGATCAACAGATGTAGCCATAGCTGTAGCCCTTGGTAGAAACTGGTTTAGAGTTCCCGAAAGCTTTAGAATTCAGGTAGATGGTAAAATGGAAAAAGGAGTTTTTTCAAAAGACGTAATTCTCAGAATAATAGGTGAATTAAAAGCGGATGGAGCTACATACAAGGCTCTTGAGTTTCACGGAGATTGCGTTAAAAAAATGAGCATTGAGGAAAGATTGACTATGTCCAACATGGCAGTTGAGTGTGGAGCAAAAGCTGGGCTTTTCGAGACTGACGAGGAAACTAAAAAGTTTTTAACTGAAATGGGGAGAAAAGAAGACTTTAAAGAAATAAAAGCAGATGAAAACGCTGATTACGAGAAAGAATTCTACTTCGACGCTTCAAATATAGAACCCTTAGTTGCCAAACCTCACAATGTGGATAACGTGTGTGAAGTGTCTAAAGTCGAAGGAGTAAAAGTGGATCAAGTTTTCGTAGGCACTTGTACGAATGGAAGGCTTTCAGACATAGAAATAGTTGCTAAGTTGCTTAAAGGCAAAAAGATTGCAAAAAACGTAAGATTAATAGTGGCTCCAGCGAGCAGGAGAGTTTACCTGAAAGCAATAGAGAGGGGATATTTAAAAACCATAGTTGAGGCTGGAGGATTAATTGCTCCACCCGGCTGTGCTTGTTGCGTTGGGATTCACATGGGCGTATTAGCCGACGGAGAAGTGTGCCTTTCAACTCAGAATAGGAATTTTAAAGGAAGAATGGGAAATCCAAACGCAGAAATATACCTCGCCTCTCCAGCAACTGCTGCGGTTACAGCTCTAAAAGGAGAAATTTCAGACCCAAGAGAATTTTTCCTTTAAATTTTCCATTTTTAGAATGTACTTGTAATCGCCCCTAACTAAAACTCTAAAAGCGTGCTCTATCACTCTTTTATAGTAATCACAAGAGGGGCTTTTCTTAAAGAAAGTTCCGTACTCAGAGTAAACTTCAGCGGGGCATGGACTGCCACATATGTTCCTCAACGGGCAATCTCTACACTCTTCAATTTTTTCTACGGTTCTGTTTCTAACGTTCTCAAAAGTCTTAACTGCAGAATCAAAATCTTTAACTCTAAATTCCTTCAAGCCGACGAACTCGCTACACGGATAAAATCCATCAGTCGCAAGTGAAATGAATCTCCTTCCAGCACCACAAGGAGACACGTCACACTGAAGAACTCTTGCAGAAGGAGCTAATATTCCAAGCAAATAATTTGCGAAATCTCCTATGACTATTCTCCTTCCATTCTTAGTGTGATTTATCGCTCTTTCTACAGCTTTAATGAATTGCTCAGAAGCGTCAACTCTTAACACCCTACCCGTTTCAGAAGTGCCTCTAACGATGTTCATAAGTAAAACTGGTACTTTTCCTGCCAGTAAATCTACCATTTTATCGAGGTGTGTGAAGTTGTATTTGTTTATAGTAGTAATCACGCTGAACCTATCGTAGCCTCCACAAAACTCAAGCACTTCCATTACTTTGTCGTAATGCCCTTTCCCCCTCAAAAAGTCTTCGACTTCTCTGTAAGGAGAATCGAACGAAATTCCAATGTTAACCCCCCTATTAATGAGAAACTTAACGTCCTCTTCTTCAAGCAGAAAACCGTTTGTCTGAACACCAAATTTTAGTTCCGAAAAGTCATCCATAGCGTCAAAAATTAAGTTTTTAGCAATCATCGGTTCTGCTCCGTGAAATATGACCCACTCTACCCCCTTTTCCAAGAATTCGTTTAAATAACTGTACAATTCCTCTTTTTTCATCGTAACTCCGTTTTTTCTCCTGTATTCCGGTATGTAACAGTAAGGGCAGTTAGCGTTACACCTGTCTGTTACGTTTAAATAAACAGTCCTGATTCGAACTTCAAATCTACACTTAAGCATTTCTTTTAGTAATTCGTCTCTGACGTCTTTGAAAAGTCTGAGTACGTCCTTTTCTTCGCTAACATCAGCGTAAGCCCAAAAGTTCGTTTCTGGATCCAAATATATATATTTTTCCAAGCCTACGTCGAGTTTGCAGAGCTCCATGTTCAGAACGGGCTGTTTTCTCCTTGCATAACGTAGTGTGTTAGTCCACCATCTTCCGCCTCGCACTCAAACCTAAAGCTGAGCATGATTTTACGATTACTTCGAGTTAATATTATTTTTCCTAAAACTTAAAGAGTAGCAAAACGACAACAAATAAATTACCTCAGAAAATCTCAAGAGCAATGGTGGACACGGAGCTGTTAGAGAGATTCTATTCCAAAATATTCACAACTCCAAAAAAGAGAATAACTGTAACCCTTGGATTTATAACTATTGCTTTGGCTTCTATTCTAAACGGTACGGTTAGCAAATCTTTCTTTGCCAAAAGGTACTTCTTCGTCGGTTTAGTCGTTGTAATGGTTCTACTGTTAATATCCCGTTTTATACATTTAGCTTTTAACAGCAGAAGAACTTTTTTTCTCGCTCTTCTCATATTAATCTTCATCGAAGTATTCGATTTCTTTGCAATACACTTAGGGCATTTCGAGCTAATAGTTTTGTCCCCAGCCTCGCTGTCAACTCTGTTAACTTTGGTTTTGTACTTCACGTCGAAAGAAGACATGAAAAGAATAGTTCCAGCAGTATTTTTACTCCTGTTTTTGATATATCCAGTAGATTACATTTTTTCATTTAACGCTCCACACAGAATGCTGAGCTACGCCATATCCTCTGTGTTTGGAGTGATTTTAGCCGTAGCTTACGTTAGATATCTTGACAGAAATTTTGAAGGTATAAACATAAAAGAAATGCTGAAATCCTTCATACTATTTTGGCTAACTTCAAATCCCGACGAATTTGAAGAAAAGTTGAGAAAGGTAGGAGTTAAGCACAGAGGATTCGTAAAATGCCTCGAAATCAACAGAGAATTTAGATTCATAAATACAGCATTCCACCCCGGCCCAATGAGAAATGTTGGAGGAGCCAAGTTGGTTGGAGAAGTGCTGAAGGAAAAAGGGAACGTTTACCTTCACTCGGCAACAAAACACGAGTTGAATCCTTCGAGTGAGAGAGATGTAAAAGAGATAGTCAAATCCATATACTGCAATTGTAAAAAGTGTTTGGCTGAAAAACCTTTCAAAATAGAAGGTAAAGTTTACACTCTTTACTGCTTTCCTTTCGACTGCGTAAAACTGTTAATACTGAGTGGAAAAAGCGTTACTGACGATTTGCCACCATTTCTAAACGAGTACGCGGAAAAGCTAATGGGAGAAGTAATACTGTGCGAATGTCACAACGCATATGGAGAATTTGTGAAAGTCGATAAAGCCGTTGAAGACGTAACTAAGTTGATAGAAAAAGCGTCGAGAATTAAAAGCGAAAGAGTGGAAATGGAATGTTGTTTTTCAGAAATTAAACTTGAAACAGATGATGTTTGCGGTTACGTTAAAGCAGTTTTACTGAATTACGGTAAAAAGTACTGCATACTCATGGTTGATGGTAACAATATGCTTTTAAGCTTTAGAAAGGAACTGGAAAGAGTTGCTGAAGAAAAAGGAGTAGAGCTTATAGTTTTAACAACGGACAACCACTCAAAAACAGGAATTTCTCCTAAGGTAGGCTACAAACCAGTTGGAAGTGACAGAAGAGATAGAAAAATAATCGAATTTCTCAAAGACTTTTTAAGTAAAAATACGCACGGAGTAACAGATATAAGATACGGAAGAAGAGATGTAGAAGTTGTAGTTATGGGAAAGAAATTCTTTGAAGGTATAGAAAAAGGATTTAGAGAGTTGGGCGAAAAAGCACTTTACTTGTTCTGGACTATGATTTTTGCGGAAATGCTCTTAACTGCCATTCTCGGAATACTTCTCGCTAAGTAACTACTTCTCCAAGCCTTCTCTCCTCAACAGCTTTTTTCAACTCCATCATAGTTAAGTCCAAGGGATCTTCTATCTTAATTCCGTGTTTCACGCTCAAGTTTCTCATTTCCGGAGAAGTTGGACCTATGCAAGGATCTCCCGGAACTCTCATTGATACGTCGAAAACTATGAATTCAAGTTTATCACCTGAGTAAGCTATAGCTCCTTGCAAACCAAATAAGCCAATCATTCCCGGTGGATATTCTTTTTCGCAAATTCTTATGAATTTCTCGGCGGTGTCGTAAACCATTTCCTGCTTACTTTCTCTCATAGTTACACCAAAGTGTCCAATTTCCTCGTTCTTTACTGGAACGTCTATTTTTAGCTGATCCTTAGCTGGTAGATTCAGAAATCCCTGCAAGTTAACCTGTCTTCTGTCGCTAAACCCTACGAAGTCAAAATCTCCAAAAACGTCTTTTAAAGCGTAGCTGTGGAAGTTAGCGTTAAACCTCGCACCGAGAACGTATTCCTCAATTCTTGCTTTTTTTAAACCCTCTTCGTCTATAACTCCTTCTTTTATCAGCTTTTCTGCTTGCTGGTAATAGTCATCTGGAGATTTCGCGTAAAAGAAAGCTCTTTCAAGTGGGTTGTTTGCCTGCTGAACTTTTACTACCACTAACCTATCTATTTCCTCAGGTGAACTAAATTCTTTGGGTATTCTTATTCCAGCCTTTTTTAGTAGATAGTACTGCCCTTTCTCGTAATTTCTCTCCTCCGCTCTAAGTAAAAACCTGTTTCCATAAATCGGCACTTTAAAATCGTTCTCTATACCATCATACCCCACGTAAACAGCAAAACTTCTGTTCGGTATAAAAATCGTATTCAGTTCTCTCATCTTTTCCTGAACTTCTTCGTTTAGCATGTCTTTAAACTTGTCAACAACTATGAACTCATCGTATAAGTGAGAATTATACTTCGTGTAGAGTTTATCTCTGCCCTTCTGAACGACTACCAGAGTTCTGAAACCCCAAGCCTTAGCCGAAACTCCTATTTCTTTTGCAGAATGAGAACCAAATATGCCAATCGTAATATCCCTATACTCATCCGCAATTTCCTTAACCAAATCTGAAATCATAATTAAACGAACTACATGTGGTAAATCTGTTTTGCGGTGATTTGAATGTGGCAGGAGTACAAAAAGAGAAAGATTGAATCTTTAAACAGAGCGATTGAGATGGGGGAAGTTGACGAGTGGATAGTTCCGATACTTAAAAGAATAAACGAAAATCCAGATTACGTAACTCTTTCGAGTTGTGCTGGTAGATTGGCTGTAATGGACATGAAAGATTTTGGTAACAAGGGAGAAGCTATTTTTCTCGGCAAATGGCACGAAATTCCGGAAGAAAGCGAAGTTTTAAGGGCAATACAAGCTGGCAGAAAAACGACTTGGCTGATGTTACACCCACCAATACTTCACATTGCGTGCAGGGATTTAAAGAGTGCTGAAAAGTTACTAATTAAATCTCAAAGAGCTGGAATAAGAAGAGCGGGGATAATCTCTCTGAAAAACTTTGTAGTAGAGGTATGTGGACACGAAAGAATAGAAATACCAGTTAGGTTCAAAAAAGCACTGCCCTTAGATTTGAGCTCAGTTCTCGAAATAGCGAAGATGAAGTTGGAGAGGAGTAGAAAAAAGTTCTTAAAGCTTTCTGAACTGTTTGTTTCCGACTGAACCAAAGACTTATTTATTGATAAGTTAAAGCCTGAGACATGAGAAGTTACGAAGAACTACTCGAAAAAGCCCTATCAGAACTACCAGAAGAAGTAGTAAAAAGGGAGAGATTTGAAATACCAAAAGTGAGCTTACTTAGGGAAGGTAGCAGAACGATAATAAAGAACTTCTCCCAAATAGCAAAGACTGTAAACAGAAGTGAAGAACACCTTTACAAGTATCTGGTTAAAGCTCTTGGAACTGCAGGATTTCTGGAGGCAGGAAGGCTCACTCTACAAGGTAAGTTTACTGAAGAAGAAGTACAGAAAGAAGTGGACTCTTACGTTAAAGATTACGTACTGTGTAAAGAGTGCAACTCGCCCGACACAATACTGGTAAGAGAGGAAAGAATTCTCTTCATGAAGTGCATGGCTTGTGGGGCAAAACATCCAGTGAGACCTTTCTGAGATGTTTCGAGTTAAAGTTTACAGAGTTCAGGGAGAATTCTTAGTTGCAGTTTGTGATTCAGACATAGTGGGCAAAACTTTCAGGGATGAGGAGAGAAAACTGAAACTCGAAATAACTGAAAAATTCTACGGAAGCGAAGAAGTAGATGAAAAAAGAGTTAGAGATTTGCTGAAAAGAGCTACGATTGCGAACATCAGTGGAGAAAAAGCCGTAAAATTAGCAATCGAAGAAGGAATAATAGACAAAGATAGAGTTCTCGTTATTGGTGGCTGTCCTCACGCGCAGATGGTGGTTCTATAAGCACGTCTAAGCACGCTTAAGGTATTTTAAGTCCTAAGAGTATTTTAAGTCCATGATGCTGTACAGAACTCTTATCTCCTCAACTCCGCTCATTTTTTCCACATCTCTTCTAACCCTTTCTATGTACTCCCTTTTTACTGCGTGAACCATGAAGTAAACGGGATATTGCCAATTCTCAGGCACTTCCCTTTCAACTAAGTGAGTTATTTCCGGTCTTTTTGCGAGTTTTTTAGAAACCTTTTCAGGCTCCTCCGTTTTAACTACGTTCATACCGTTTTCTTTAAATCCAGCTAATCTCTCCTTCAAAACTCCGCTGAAGTCTCTTACAACACCCATGTCTATTAATTCTTTTATTAAGTCAACTAATTCCTCTTCAGAATATCCTAAGTTAGAGAAAGGTCTTTCCGTAACTCTTAGCTTTTCCAACTTTCTAAGTAAGTTCGCATCCAGTCCCAATTCCTCAACTTTTGGGACATCAAACTTTTCTTCGCTCTTTTCACTCCAAGAAATACCCCTTATCAAGTCGTACTTTACGTCCATCTTGTAAACTCTCTTAGTTGGCAGAATTATGTATTCCTCAACTCCGCACTTCTCCATTACCTCCTCAGCAAGAGCTTTTACGGAATCGACATCCTTCGCTTTTAATGTAAACCAGACGTTGTAGTAATCGTCTCTCCAGTAGTTGTGCTTCGGATTGTAAGAGTTTATTACCTTCGCCACTTCTTTAATCCTGCTTTCGTCAACTCTTGCAGCTATTAATGCAGCTCTTTGCTGTTTTGAAAAAGCCCTATAGTTCAAATTGGCACCGTATCTCTTTATTACGTTTCCGTAAAACTCCTTTACTTTTTTCATTACGAATTCAGATTTCAACCCAAGCTCGTCTGCAAGGTCAACTAAGGGTGTCGTTGTCAAGGGTAAGGAATACTGAATACCCATTAAAAGCTTAGTCGTTTCTTCATCAAAAGTTGATTTTGACTGAACTTTCATCTACATCCCTCTTTCCCGAAACGTATTCTTCTACTAATTTCTCCACCAACTTCTTTGCTCCTTCAACGTCCTCTTTCTTAACCATTTCAACAAACTCAGGGTTTGAAGATATTACAAAGTAAAGCTTCATCCTCATGTGAATAGGTATTTTCCTCTTTTTCATGTACCTCTTGAGATAGTACATAGCCTTTAAGAAGTAGATTATTTCTTCGTCCTCTTCAAGCATCTTTTTAATCGAATCTCTCACCTTTCTCGCCACCACTCCGCTCTTACCTTCGGTAGTAACTGCAAACCTAATTCCATCTACTTCTCCTTCGAAAGGCACGACGACTTCAGTTTTCTCAGCGTCGTTAGCGAGGTTGACGAGAGTCCTGTACTTCTTTGCCAGTTCAATCACTTTATCGTTTATTTCCAATGGAGGTATAGCTACCGTAACCAAGTTCGCCCAAGAAATGTTCTCCTCCAAAAGTTTTTCGTCAAAAGCGTTTCCTTCCACTAATTTCACTTCTCCTTTTTTCTCCATTTCTTTCAATTCGTTACAAAAATCAAGGCTGAGAACTCTAACATTTGCTCCAGCTTTTAAGAACTTTTTTGCTCTCGAAGCTCCGACTCCTCCACCGCCAATTATCAAAACGTTTTTTCCTTTAAACTCAACGTAAAGAGGTATTCTCATCTTCACAAAATAGCAAAATGGGGTAAAAATACTTTACTCAGATAGTTCTGAAAACGAACCTACACTTCTCACCTCCTACAGCTTTGCACTCCACCTCCTCACCTTCAAACTTTCTGTTAAATAGCCCTTCGAGTAAGCCCCAAGAGTAGCCGAGTAACATCCAGCAAACCGGCCCCTTAGGTTTCTCTTTAAGCTTTAAAAATCCAGTAGCCTCCAAGGAATCTTCCACTTCGAGCCAGAATTCCGTATCGTTAACTTTAAAACTCATCTTTCCCCAGCCAAAGCACTTGCCCCATATAACAAGCATGTTTCTCGCAACCATTTTAGCCCTTTCAACGCTCATTTCACCGTACTTTTTCTCGTACCTTCTCCTTATAGCGTTTCCAGCTATCTTACCTCTGTTCTTAGAAGCGTTTATTATCAAACCTCTCGCAGCTCTCCCTACTATTTTCTCCATCTCCACATACAAGCCCGACAGAAAAGTGGCGTATATACATCCGAGAGGTATCCTTCCCAAGAATTGCTTTATTCCTTCCTCGTGTACTACAAACAGTTTATCAAGCTCTTCTTCGCTAAAATCTCTCAAATCCTCGCTAACTAACGCATCAAACACGTTCTCACCCCAACAACTCCTCGACTTTTTTACTCGCTTTACCCAATTGAAGCAGAATTAAACCCAGATTCGCTTTTGGAGACGTCATTACGACTAACAAAGCTCTATCTCCCGCACCCGTAGCAACTATTTTACCGTCTGAACTCTCAACTACAACTCTATCCGGCAATCCTTTCCCAAGTTCAGACATCGCAGTTTCTGCCGCGCCAAGCATAGTAGCACTCATAGCCGCAAAAGCCTCAGCATTAACGTTTGAAGATATGTCAGCAGCTATCAACAATCCATCTCTCGAAACTATTGCTGATGCTTCTATATCTCCCGTTGCTTTCAATTCCTTCAAAACTTCTTCAAGTTCAGATCTCAAGCTCATCTTCTCCCTCCCGCCATATAAGCAAATCTAACAAGGCATCAATAACTTTGTAAACGCCTTCCCCTTTAACTGCAGAAATCGGTATTACCGGCACATCATTCGGCAAAACCATCCTCCTTTTTATCTCTTCTGGAGGAAGGGCGTTGGGCAAATCCTGTTTGTTCGCAGCTACGACGTATGGCAGTCCGAAGTGAGTTACAGATTCAAGCATCTGCTTTGCTCTCGGAAAAGTTTCGGGTTTTGTCGAATCGACAACTAATATAACTCCAAGAGCTTCTTTACCAAGCATTCGTAGTATTGGGTCAAATCTCTCCTGTCCGGGCGTTCCAAATAGATCTATCGAAAAACCCTTGTATTCAAGGTGGCCATGATCCAAAGCAACTGTAGTCCCCAACCTGTCAACGGATACAGCTCTATTAGAAATGGCGTGAACAAAACTCGATTTTCCAGCGTTGTATGGGCCTGTAACGAGAATTTTTGGTATGTATGCTCTAACACCACCCGGTCGAACTAACTTAAATAGAATAGCCCTGCTTTTGACGTTTTTCCAGTCGGCTTTAACCAGACCATAGTAATAGCCAAGTATAACTCTGTGATGTATTCCACCTACTTTAACCAAAGCATTCGAAATTTCTATTATCCCATCTTTAACTTCTTTTGAGTAGGGCCATGCTACAAAGGATAAAACAACCCTCTTACCAATACTTTTTGCAAGACTGCACCAGTCTTTAATGCATCTAAGTGCCTCCTCTCCGCAAACGTCTATTATTGAAGAGGCTGGGAGAAATACGATGTCGAACTTCTCCAATACCTTTTTCATAAGCACCTCGACTTCTTCCAAGTTTATCGGATTTGCATTATACTTGCACTTTGAAGGAAAACCAACATAGCTTGAGTACAAATCAACGATTTCAAAGTTCTCAAATTCCTTAACTTCCCAGCCAAATTCCTCGAATTCAGAAATTACGGATTCGGGAGAAATGGTTACTGTAACGTATGCACATTTAAAACCCCTTTCCAAGTTAGTATATATAGTCTGCATAGCAAATGCATTTCCCTCTACTTCTGGATCTATCCAGTAAGTCAAAGTTTTACTTTCTGGGAATTCTTCAACTACTTCATCTAATACGGGTATGCCCGTAACAGCTTTCATGCGATCACCACGCTGTTTTCATCAACTACAATTTCAAACCACTCTGTTTTAACGAGTGAGCTGACAAAGCGAACGTATTTTTTGCCGTTTTCTTCTTTAAATTCTATCATGCCGTTGAACAGCTGTTTTAAAGTGACTATCGTTTTTTCGTCGTGCATACCTTCTTCTACTATGTAGAAAGCTATAGCTCCTGTCATCTTAACCCTGCCAGTAAGGATGTGTAGAAACCTGAAGACAGTTTGAATGTTTAGGTACATAAGCAAAGTTGAGAGAGAATCGAAAACTAAGATTACGTCTTTCACTCCGCTCCTCCAGAATTCCTCGAAGAACTTACTGATTTTGGCTGAAATTCCAGTTAAATCCATAACAGTCACTCTCTTTATAGACGCAGTATCCTTAGCCTCTCCAGTCATAGATTTAGTTACGCAGTCAATTATCTTTACTTTGTTTGGATTGTAATCGTTACCGAGCCACTCTATTAGCTGTTCAGCTGTTTCCCTCGTCAAAACGTATATACCGCCATAGTTCGAATTGATTAGTTTTCTGAAAGTGGATTTTGCGAACATAGCTTTTCCAGAAAACGTTGGACCGTATATCATAACGTTCGAGCCTTTCCTTAGCTCCACACCGGGAATCAGTTGATATTTTTGCTCCACCATGTTCATGATTATAATGAATTTAAGCTCGTATATTTACGTTACGATAGTTGTGCAAAGTATATTAAAAAAATTAATTTACTATAAAATCAATCTTTTGCTATCATGTAAACTAAGAAAGCGAAGCAAGCAAGTAGAGGGACTAGAAATGCGAGAGTTATAGCGTACAAACTGTTCATAGTCGTTAATGGATTTGGTTTTGCCATGTTTAGAATGTTTTCAAGCTGAGTAGCAACGTTAGCAGGAATTCCTGAAACATTTGCTATCAACATTGGATACTGGCTAAATGCGTTGAGCAGTTCACCTGCGACAACTGATATTGATGCAGAAACGCCAGCAATCTCAGCAAAAATAGCCCTCTTAGACTTTAAAAAGTAAGCTATAGCAACGAACTGAATTGTCACGAAAAGCATCTTGAGAGCGAAGAGCCATCCAACGTTGTACTTGGCTTGAATTCCAAAAAGAAATCCAAGAGCGTTAGCAAATTTGTATGGTGCTATAGTTCTCAGCGTTTCAGCGTAGGCTATTCCAAGCAAAGCTGTTATGGATAGCGTTACAAGCCCATACTTAGCAAACTTTAACGAAATCTCTTTTTTAGCAAAAACGGCTGACAGTAAGAAGAACGTTAGAGTATAAGAAGCGAAAATGCTCTTGGGGTATAGAGTTAAAAACGTTGGATTACTGAGCGCTTTTAATGTGTCGAGGTGTATTTTCGGCTGTAATTCTAAACCTACGGGTGCGTTTAAAAAGCCAAATATAGCTCTAAAGCCTAAGGGTATAAGGATTGCAGAAGTCATCATTGCTACTCCTGCCAAAAAGTGCGTTTCTGGGGAAAGCTTATCCCAGCCGTACCAGTATATCACTATGGATATAAAGTGCAGGCATATGAGCAGTATCGATAATGCGAACGGGACGAAAGCTATGTTTCCAGCCAAGCCTATAAAACCGGGATAGAAGCTCAATAGAAACACGGTAAAAGCAGTTCCCAAAACACCACCAAGTCCATAGGTTGCGGCGTAAAACTTCATTAGCTTTCTCGCAATTAATATTAATTCCTTGTTACCTCTCTCCCCAGCCCTTTTCATCAAAGGTATTACAGTCGATAATCCTATTGCGAGGTTTACTAAGAGAATGTGAAGACCAAAAGTTAAAGCCAAAAACTCAAGTATCATGCTTTCACCTCCCCAGCTTTCCAGAGAAATCTATAGACTGCGTAGCATAGTAGTATTAACAAGCCTATAAAGTAAGCCTCTACTAAGAAGTCAACCCACAGAGGTGGAGGGTTTATTGTGTGTGCAGTTTTTACATCCATTATTCCGTAAATAGTCCACGGTTTCCTGCCAACTTCTCTAACTGCCCATCCAAGAAAACTTACAAGCTGAGCAATTACTGGAAGTATTAGCATATATGGACTGCAAAATTCTTTCTTTTTCACGAACAACATGTAAACGATTACTAAGGCAGAAAGACCTAACAAAACTGCAAGAGTTACTTTTGTATAGTAGAAGTAGTGGATTATAGTCGGAGGTCTAAGCCAGAGAGGTATCTGATTGTATGAAACGATGTTTTTAACTCCTGCCAGAGCTAATTCCATTTTTTCTACGAAAGGTGGAGAACCGTGAAGTATGGCTGCAAACTTTTCTCTGTTCCACTCTGCAACAGCAACTCCCATCTCATGTCCGCTTACAAAACCCTGATAGACTATTGAAATTAAAGAAAATACAGCTCCGTACTTGTAACCCAATTTTGCATGCTCGGAACCCCTCTTGTAAAACGAGTAAGCAAAAAACGCCATGACTGTAAAAGCTGAAACAACAATTCCAGAGCCTACTGCGTGTAATACGGAAGGAGCGAATACGGGAGATTTGAAAGTTACAGTATATACCCCTATGTGCCTAACTGTATCGAACATTATTGCATCTAAAATCGCCATAACTGTTACGTTTGCCAACTTCGTTTTTGCAGCTGGTGTTAGAACTTTCCACAAAACGCTGTGAGATACAGTTTTTCCTGCGACTGCGTCAGCTACTATCACTTTTACTATTTTACTTGGCATAGCAACTATAACGCTGTTACCAGCTTTTCCCAACACATCCATTCCGGCTAATTGAAGGGTTGTAACGTTTAAAGCTGAAACTATCGTGCTTGGAACGTAAAGTGTTAACTTTGGATAGCCCTTCGCATAACTTCCGAGCAGTATGCCCGTAGGAGCTTGCATGTAGCAGTTAACACTGACTATCATTGTAGCAGAAAACCAAGCACCCGTCAACGCAAGTAAACCGACTACTACGTGGGCTTTTTCTGGCAATTTTTCCCATCCATAGTAGTACATATATATAAAGACTACTTCCATCATAAAAGCAAATATTTCGGCATACAGCGGGAAGTATATGTATTTCCCAGCTATTTCTGTTAGATTTGGCCAGAGCAAAACAAGACCAAACTCCGCTGCCGTACCCATCGCCGCTCCAACAGCAAAAACCATTATAAAGCCCTTTGCGATCGTTTTTGCAACTTTAAGCCACCTCTCATCTCTCGTTTTAAGCCAGATTATTTCTGCTATAACTGCAAGCAGTGGTAATCCCAATATGTACTGCAAAATTATCCAGTGCACTTCTATACCTATCATCGAAAGTACTCTGTCCCCAAACGCTGGATAGCTCGCCCAGTTCATTCCACCACCTCACAATTATAATGGTGAAACATTTCAGCTATATCTGTTTTGATTGCATCTGGTTTTAAGTTTTTCTATCCGGTTAGATGTGCTTGTTAATTACTAAAATACTTAGTTAACAAAAAATGACGTCAACGATTATCTCTCAAACTATACAGCTTTTTAAGGTAAAACAAGTAGGGTATTACGGCTATTATCGGAATTAAAATTACTAAATCAAACCACTTAGGCAATCTTCCTGAAAGGGAGCCTTCGAAAATTCCAATTTCAGCAAAAAGCAGAGATAGTGTTAAAATTAAAGTGTAACCGAGCATAGCCTCAAAATACTTGTCAATCAAATAATCTTTAAGTTGATCGTCCTTAAATAAATAAAAAAACGCTGGAAGGTTTATCAAATATGGATATTTTTTTATTATCTTAAATCTATACTTCGCTATGATTAGTATTAGCAAGGGTGCGATACTAAACGAGAAAGGTATTACAAATAGAGTGGACTTATTACCATAACTATTTGCTATGCCATTTATGTCGAAGTGAGTAGCTATTCTATTGGGAATGGTAAAGTAGTAGTAGAATGCGAGAACCCACATAAGCAAAACTGAAATAGCTATTGCAATTGATAACCCCCTAATTAATTTCATAGTAGTTGGTTTCGGGCTTTAGAATTTAGTTCTTATGACCGAGAACTTTATATATCCATACAACTAAGAAAAAATCGAAGCGGGGTGGGGTAGCCAGGTTATCCCGGCGGGCTCATAACCCGCAGATCCGTGGTTCAAATCCACGCCCCGCTATAATCAATAAAAACACCTGCTGCCCTACCTCTTAAACATGAAATGTAGAAACTGTGGTGCCGAACTTGAGTATGCTACTCAATTCTGCTTGTACTGTGGTACTAAAAACGTAGATGCCTGTCTCGTTTACTTAAACGATAAGTTTAGATTGTTTTTCTTTAGAGCAGACTTAAACGTTGTGGAAAGCTATTCTTTCTCAGCCCATCCTGACTCAATAAGGAATTCAGCAGAACTCGTAGCTGAAAGAATACACTGGAGGAGAATAGATGAAGTCCTCGTTTCTGGAGAAGACATTAAAGCCGAGTTGTGTGCGGAATTAGTAAAGAAATACGCATTGTCAAATCTAAAAATCGTCAAATTAGAAGGAAAATTAGAGAAGCTAATAGAGAACGTAAAGTCTTGCTTACATATCGAGAGAAAACTCAGAAAAATTAAATTAAAACCGGACGAAAAAATTGGCGGGGCACATTCAACGATCATAGGTGGGAGAGAAGGTAGAAAACTTCTATTAGATGTTGCGAAGTGTGAGTACGTGAAAAAAATCGTGCCGGGAGTTATAGAGGGCTGTGGAGCGTCGGGCGGTGGAGGAGTTAGATTGAAACTAACGAGGAGTGATGAAAAAGGCAACATCAGAGCAATACTCATAAACGGCACGAGTGTGCAGAAAGTTCTTATAGTTACAACTGCCTGCACAAAAGACGAAGGAGAATTCGTAAGGAAAATACTTCTCAACAGCTTAGGGGTGATATCGTGAGCGAAAAACTGCCACCAAAAGAGGAGTTTTCAGAGTGGTATCACGAGCTAATTCAAAGAGCAGAAATCATGGACGTGAGGTATCCGGTAAAAGGTCTTTACGTGTGGTATCCTTTTGGATTTAAAATAAGGAGAAGTGTCTATAGTATTTTAAGGGAAATAATGGACAGAGAACACGAAGAAGTTTACTTTCCAGCTTTAATTCCAGAAACAGAGCTTGGAAAGGAAGGAGAACACATAAAGGGATTCGAAGATGAAGTTTACTGGGTTACTCACGGAGGAAAAGACGAATTAGACGTAAAATTAGCTTTAAGGCCTACGAGTGAAACTGCGATGTACCCGATGTTTAAGTTGTGGATAAGGAGCCACGCAGACTTGCCATTAAAGGTTTACCAGATAGTAAATACGTTCAGATACGAAACTAAGCACACTCGTCCCCTAATAAGGCTGAGAGAAATAACGTCGTTTAAAGAGGCACACACAGTCCACTCAACTTTCGAGGAGGCGGAAGAGCAGGTTAAAAAAGCTGTTGGGTACTACAAAGAGTTTTACGAAAGGCTTGCAATTCCGTGTATAATTTGCAAAAGACCTGAATGGGATAAATTCCCCGGAGCTGTGTACACTATAGCTTTTGACGCAGTTATGCCCGATGGAAGAACTCTTCAAGTAGGAACGGTCCACAACCTCGGAGACAACTTCGCAAAGACTTTTGAAATTACTTACGAAACTGTTAACGGGGAACACAGTTTTGCCTATCAAACTTGTTACGGCATTTCCGAAAGGTGCATCGCAGCTTTAATATCAATTCACGGAGATGACTTAGGTTTAGTTTTACCTTTCGAAGTTTCACCAGTTCAGATAGTAGTGATACCAGTTCTCTACAAAGGTAAAGAAGAAGAAGTGTTGAGAGTTTGTAGAGAAATTAGTGAAGAGTTAAAGAGATACAGAGTTTTCGTTGATGAAGGTGAAGAAAGGCCGGGAGCTAAATACTACAAGTGGGAGTTAAAAGGTGCGGCAATAAGAATCGAAGTGGGGCCAAGAGAGGTCGAAGAAAACACAGTAGTTGTATCGTTTAGGGATGAAAGAAGGAAGTTCAAAGTCAAGAGAGATGAAATTTCTAGTAAAATAGAAGAGTGGGCTAAAGAAATGAGAAAAAGAATGTACACAAAAGCCGTAGAAGAAATGGCAAAGAGGATAAAAATGTGTAAAGATTTGGAGAAATTAGTTGAATGGGTCGGCAAGGGAGTAGCTCTAACTTACCTATGCCGTTCAGAGAGGTGTGGGGAGGAATTGGACAAAGTAGGGAGCGTTCTCGGAGAAGTGCTGGAAATTCCCCTGAGTGTGGAAAGTAAAGGCAAATGCGTAATTTGTGGTGAGGAGGGCAGGCTTGTAGCAGTGGCAAAGACTTACTGAGGGTAAAGTTTAAATGCTCTTTTAAACTTTCTTATTCCAGAGCCGCCGTAGCTTAGCTGGTAGAGCGTCGGCCTGTTAAGCCGATGGTCGCAGGTTCGAATCCTGCCGGCGGCGCTCCCCTAACAAAACTAATAAAGTAAGTCGTTTTACATAGCCTTTTTGTCGTCTGATGAAATTGATGATTTTGAAACTCTCTCTGAAATTTTCAACTCTCTCTTTCTCAACTTTTCCACACAAAGTGTTCGATGCAAATTATGCTGTTGCCTTATTCAACGAGAAAAAATGACAAAACAATTTTTGTCCCCCTGATCTTGACTATCCATCAGATATGCGAAGAGGGATTTTATCACATTTCGCAAAGGAGGGGTTATACAAATATTTGGGTTGACTTCAAAGGGAAAGGGTTCGACAATAAAAACACAAAATTCCGCGTGGAGTTCTTGGAGAAGACAAAACGACCTCCATCTGACTTCTTAGGCGTTTTTGATTATGGCGATTTTGCTCCGTTCAAAGGCATTCTGCCACCTCCAGATGTTTCACTTAAGTAAAGAAGAATACAGACGAAACCTAATATGATGTACTGAATCAGCATAACAACAGAAGAGAAATGAAAAGTCATAAAGCAGAAAAACATTCGGATTTGTAACCATCTGAGAAATTGTTAAAAATGTAAAAATCGAACAACTATCAATGGATATATCATCTCTCGGTCTTTCGGAGAACAAGAGAAAAGCCCTTGAGGAGTTCGTTAGAGAACTCAAGGAAAAGTACGGAGGTAGAGTGAAAAGAATAATTTTGTTCGGCTCGGTTGCAAGAGGTGATTTTCAAGAGGAGAGCGATATCGACGTGCTCGTGATTGCTGATGGAGTGGGGTTGAAGGAAATCTCCTCCATAACGACCAGAATTTTGCTCAGGTACGGTGAAGTTATATCTCCAGTAGTCCGAACCGAAAGAGAGTTCCAGGAACGCAGAGCTTTTACGTTTAACAGAACGGTTCTGGAAGAAGGTGTCGAACTTGCGTGAAGAGGTTGAGGAACAGCTTGCTCTTGCTGAGGAGTGTCTGGAGGAGGCAAGACTTCTACTGGCTAAAGGCTTTTACAGGGGTGCAGCATCGAGAGCTTACTACGCAATGTACCACGCCGCCAGGGCTTTGCTAGCAGCCAAGAACATTGCTCCAAAGAAGCACTCAGGGGTGCTGAGAATGCTTGGCCTTGAATTTGTAAACAAAGGATATATAGAAGACACATACGCTGAAGCGTACAAATTAGCATTCGACACCAGAATGAGTGCCGATTACGAGGGAAAAATAGACATAGACAATGAGCTGGCAGAACATATAGTAAGAAGTGCAGAGGAGTTCGTGAGAAAGGCGTACGAAGTACTGGAACAGATCTCTTGAAATTTAATTATTTCTGGATAGTAATGTAAAAATTCTTGTTGGATACTTTAGAAGTGAAAGCAGGCAAACTTCTATTCTATCGCAAGAGGAGAGCGATATCGACGTGCTCGTGATTGCTGATGGAGTGAAGCTGAAAGAAGTCTCTAAATTTTGAGCAATATTCAATATAACAAGACAT
>JALSQI010000026.1 GCA_026985525.1 Archaeoglobaceae archaeon | reverse complement strand
TGATTTAGAAAGACCTTAGCAACTTTGATGTCACCGTACTCAGAAAGGATTTCCCTTATCTCCTGAAGGTTTATGTTAAATTCCTTTCTTAGCATATTTGGCCCATCGACTAACACTCCAACTTTCAACCTATCCTGCTTTCTTGAAGACAGGTACTTTTTTATCTTCTGCAGTT
Source organism: Archaeoglobaceae archaeon (assembly GCA_026985525.1). Classification (GTDB taxonomy): domain Archaea; phylum Halobacteriota; class Archaeoglobi; order Archaeoglobales; family Archaeoglobaceae; genus WAPX01. The sequence goes on along the minus strand of JALSQI010000026.1, from coordinate 14,241 downwards.
TTGAAAAGCTCAACTTCTTTTTTATCGTCATGCTGCCACCTTGAGGAGTTATAATAACAATTATACGCTATCGTGCTTGCATGTTGTATATTACCTTTACTTTAAGACGTTTGATGAAATTAGAATAAATTTGGAATAAGCGATCTTAAATATGTTTTTATTCTTAAGTTTTTAATTTCAGATGTGGTCGAATTGGGGAAAAAGTATATATATGGGATACTTATCCCCTCAATCGGGTGATGGCGTCCACCCAAATTGGCCGTTAAGGCCTGATGACGCCTGTTTTAGTAGGAGGTGGATGCCTTGAATTTACAAGTTGTCAATGTAGTCCAAGTACTCGTAGTTATGGCTTTTTCCCCTCTAATGGTAGGGATACTCAAAAAAATTGAAGCTCGAATAGAATCAAGAAAAGGAATTAGCGTATTTCAACCGTACTACGACATCGCCAAGTTTTTCAGAAAAGAGTTAATAATACCTAAGAACGCCAACGCATTTTTCGTAATCGCCCCAATTGTTTCTTTCTCTTGTTACATAATCCTTCCAATGGTTTTACCCATAGTTTACGGAAATCCCTGCCCGTACGCACCTATGGTTGACTTTCTCGGTGGTGCATTTATATTCGCTCTTGCAAGTTTTGTTTCAACTATTGCTACTGCAGACCTTAGCTACTACACATCCATAGGTGCTTCAAGGGCTGTAACATTTGGTTCTTTCGCAGAACCAACTTTGATAATGGTATTCTTTGGTGTAGCTTTGATAACTAAGACTAACAATCCATTTATAACGAATCACGTACTCGCAAAAAACGTTCACTGGATTATATCTCCCACTCATCTATTAATAGTTGCCGCATTCTTTATGCTCTTGCTGTTTGATACGGGTAAAATACCAGTTGAAAGCGAAGGATTGATGGAGTTTGGAATGATAGACGAAGGGAAAATGATGGAGTATTCTTCTACACTATACGCCTTATCCAAGTGGGGTAGCTACATGAAATCTTTTATTTTGATGTCAGTCTTTCTAAACGTCTTCGCTTTTCCTTGGGGTGTGGCAATGGATACAAGCGTTAAATCAATAATATTCGGTACTGTAACTCTTCTACTAAAAATGCTCTGCCTAATTCTCTGCTTTGCATTTGTGGAAGAAACGTTTGCAAAACTGAGACTTTTCAAGCTCATAGACTACCTAACTATATCCTTCCTTTTAGCAATCCTTTCCATCGTATCCTTTTTCATATTCGGAGGTGTTCCAGCTTGATAGAAGCAATTGTACAATTCATTGGGGTTTTAATACTCCTAACTGCTTTTGAAATATTGGCTCAAAGTTACATTAGACCAATGATAAACACAGTTGCTATTCAGTCTATACTCTTGGCAGTAATAATGGTAATAACTGGAATATTAGAAAACAGGTTAGATTTTATAATTTTAGCAGTTCTAACAATCGCTGTAAGAGGAATAGCCATACCGGAAGTATTGAAGAAGGACGTCAAAAAGCACGGAATATGGGTTTATAGGGAAGTCGGGACGAGAGTTCCATCTCTTGTAATAGTTGGATTGATACTGTCTATTGTTGGATACGTAATATACAGAGCAGCGTTCTCAGTAATGCAGGGAGATTTGCCGTTTATACTGTTTTTATTAGGATTTTTGGTTATAATAGCAAAGAAGAATGCTCTCGCTCAGATGGTAGGGTATATAGTTGAGGAGAACGCTTTGCTTTACGCCGGAATAACTATATCCCACATGCCTTTGATACTTGAAGCGGGCATCTTCTTAGACCTCTTAGCCTTAGTTTTAGCAGGAGTTATTTTAGCGGCTGAGAAAGATTACGGAGTTCTTGAGTTGGAAGAGCTCGTGGGTTGATATAAGGTTTGACGTGAGGTGGTGGAAATGTACGCCGAAATGTTGCTCCTAACACCAATTCTTGCTTCAATTCTGTGCGTAGTAATTCCAAAAACAAGAGAAGCTGTCTCGTTAATATCTTCGATAGTATGCGTTTTTGCGTCTCTACACGTCATAGGACTTAAAAATGAGTGGTTTTACATAGACACATTCTCTGCAGTCGTTTTGATACTTATACAGTCGATATACTTCCTTTCCGTACTCTACTCACTCTACTTCGTTAGAGTGGTTGAAAAAGAGTTATTCTTAAGGAGAAGGTATTACTACGCTCTCATAAACCTCTTCGCTATGAGTATGAGTTTTTCAGCTATGTGTAGAAACCTTGGCCTCGTCTGGGTAGGATTAGAGGCTACAACGATAGTAAGTGCTTTACTCATAGTTTTGGAGAGAAATAAGGCAAGTATAGAAGCTGCTTGGAGGTACATACTTATAGCATCTTCTGGACTTGGAATCGCCCTTTTTTCGCTCATTCTTTTCCATAGAGTTTTTGGCACTCTTGACTGGGTTAATGCTGGGTCAAACAAAGCTCTCGTAGTTGCAGCTTTGGCTTTAATAGGCTTTGGGACTAAGGTTGGACTCTTTCCATCACACACTTGGTTGCCCGACGCTCACGGAATAGCTCCCCCATCCGTAAGTGCTATGCTTTCTGCAACACTACTGCCAGTTGCACTACTCGCGTACTACAAAGTGTTTATTCCCTCCTGCAATCCTTCAGTTGCGTACTTAACTTGCTTTTTTGGTGTAACCACTGCTTTAATAGCAGCTTTACTTACAATTCCTCAGAAGAAAATAAAGAGGTTGTTTGCTTATTCGAGCATGGATGTAATGGGAATAGCGACGGTAGGAGTTGGGCTGTCAGCCTTTAATCCAGCCGTTTTAAAAGCTGTAATGCTTCTCCTTGTAATTCACGCATTTTCAAAAGCTTCTCTATTCTTTACTGGAGGTAACGTTATAACTGCGTTAAAAACTCACGACATAGAAAAATTTGGTTTGATTAACCGTTTACCAGCAACTGGTATTGCTATGATTATTTCAGCTCTCGCCGTTACAGGAGCACCACCTTTCGCAAGCTTTGTAGCCGAGTTAATCATACTCTCAGCCAGCCTTAGGTTTCCCGCACTAACAGCACTGCTTTCAACAGCAATAGTGATTGCCTTTCTCTCAATAAACTACCACGTTGTCAGAATGTGTTTCGGCGAAGGAGAAAAAGTAAAGTTAAGCGTTTTAGCAGATTTAGCTCCTCTAATCTCCTGCGTAGTTTTCGTGGTTATCAGTGCAGTAGTTTTGGGGGGATTGATGTGATAGCGTTTACAGAATTCGATGAGGCTAAGAGTGTTGAAGGCTACTCTCTCTCAGCCGTATTCGACTTTGCTGTTTTAACTAACTACACAAAAGTCAAAATTCTACCACCAGAAAAGTTTGAGCTAATAGAAAACAGACCTCTCTACGCGTTTCTAACTGGGAACTTAGAAAGAATGAACTGCAAAGCTTTTAGACTTCACTACGGACCCGTGTCAAGCGGAATATGGGAAGCAGGGGCTTTTGAAGTTCTAAGCTACGGTGAAAGAATATTGGAAGTTGTACCACTGTTAAGATACAAGAATAGGGGTATGGAGAAAAGAGTTGAAGGGATGGATGTTGAAAAAGCTACTTGTCTCGTTGAAAAGTTTTGCGGAACTTTCTCATCCTCATATTCAACAGCTTACTGCATTGCTGTTGAGAAAATTGCGGGTTTCGAGAGCGAAAAACTGGATTTAGCGAGAACTCTTGCAGTTGAACTTGAAAGAGCTTACAACCACATTCACACAATTTACAGACTTGCTTTAGCCGCATCTCAAAAAGTCGCAGTTTCTCACCTTTCAGCCCTCGAAGAGGAATTGTTGAGAATAAATTACAAAATCTTTGGGCATAGGTACATTTTTGGATTCAGCAGACCTGGTTACGTTAAGTTAAAAAGCGTGGACGTTAAAAGCAGAATAAAAAACGTTTTAAAGGAATTCGACGAATTAGTGGAAGAGCTTTCGGTTTCCAAAATATTTATAGATAGGCTTCATGGAACTGCTAAGATAAGTAGAAGTGAAGCCGTAAAATTAGACACAATAGGCGTTGCAGCAAGAGCCAGTGGTTTGAAAAGAGATGCGAGAATGCTTAGGAGATTTGAACCAATAAAAATTGTTGAAGATGGAGATAGCCTCGCAAGAACAGTTGTCAGATTCGAAGAAGTTAAAAATTCCCTACGTACGGCTCTCGAAATTATAGATTCTTTAAGTTTAAAGGAGATTTCAAACGAGGTTAAAGTAAAAAGTGGGGAAGCAATATCTTTCGTCGAATCTCCACCGGGCGACCTCGTGTTGTATCTTAAGATAAAAGATGGTAGGGTTGAAAAGCTTAGAGTTAGGGGAGCATCTGAAGTAAACTTCCTCTCATTCGCTAAAAGTGTTGTTGGTAACATCTTTACCGATTATCCTTTCGCACTCGAAAGTTTTGGTCTCTCTTTTGCAGATGCGTCGAGGTGAGAAAATGTGGGTACTTAGGGGTTTGAAAAAAGGAGTAATAACGACTAAGTTTCCGGAAAAAATTGACGAAGAAGAGAGAGAACTTCTCGTGGGTGAGGTAGTAGTTAAAAAAACACTTCCATTTAAGAAGTCTATACACATTTTCTTTGCTGATGCTGGTAGCTGTAATTCTTGCAATAGAGAAGTAGAAATGCTTAACAACCCGTATTACGATTTTCACAGGCTTGGAATTTTTTTCACTCCAACGCCAAGACATGCAGATGTGTTGCTAATTGCTGGCTGTTGCAAAGAGATGGTAGAGCCTATAAAAAGGGCTTACGAGGCGATGCCGTCTCCAAAGCTCGTTGTTGCAGTTGGGGACTGTTCAGAAGAATTTTGTAGCTTGTGCGAGCTTAAAGCTGATGCAATTGTTAGAGGTTGTCCACCCTCACCCTATAAAATCCTCGAAGCTTTGTTGAAAATTGTCGGAAAGGAGGTGTTAATTTGAACCTCTTATATTTCGCTCTTGCATACGCTTTATGTGCAATTGTAGCAATTGTGTCACCGAGAGTAAGCTACATTCTAAGTTCAGCTGTAAGCTTGGCTTTGCTCTTTAACTCACCCAACTTTTTTACAGTAATACTGTCCTTAGTATGGATATTCACTGGATTGTGGAGCGTAAACAATCGTTCAAAGAAAGATGCATTATTGTACTCAGCAATAATATTCTCAATAGTTATAATATTAGCGTCAAAAAGTGTTTTTACGTTCTTAGCTGGATGGGAGTTAATGACGATATTTGCATTTTTCTCCATAAAAAATTGGAAAAGCACTTACAAATTCTTGGCTTTTGGAGAAATAAGCACGATATTTCTCCTTCTCGGCTTTTCCGTAGCACTAGCAACTGGCGTTAGCTTTTCCAACCTTTACAGGTCGTTTGCATATCCCATAATCTTTCTTCTATGTTCAATTGGTTTTATGGCAAAAATGGAAATTTTCCCGTTTCACATATGGGCACCTTCAGCTTATAGAGATGCTCCTACGAACATCTCAGTTCTTATGAGCTCCTGCATGACTCTTATGGGGGTTTACGGAATAGTTTACCTTTTAAGCCAATCTCCTCCACCTGAGTGGATAGCAGTAATCATGTTACTACTTGGAGCTGTAACTTCAGTTTACGGAGCTTTACAAGCAGCGACTTCTGAGAATGCCAAGGAATTACTGGCATACAGTACTATTGAAAACGACGGTATAATACTTGTACTCTTGGCAACTTTTGCGATAGCTTCTAAGTATAGCAAAATTCTTTCAGCCTTTGCAATTACTGCAGTTTTGTTTTACGCATTTTTCCACAGCCTTTCAAAAGCTCTAATGTTGCTTTCAGCTGGAAGTGCAGAAAAAGAGAAAGTGTCAACTTTAACTGCTTTGGCTGGTTACGTAGCATCTCTATCACTTGCGGCAATACCTCCTTTACCCGGATTTACGGCGGAGTGGATGGCTTTAGAAACGCTCTTTCAATCTTTCGACTTACATACTCCAATAAAACTACTAATAGTTCTGGTAGGAGCATTGGTAGCTTTATCTGCTGGAATATGTGCAGTATCCATGAGCAAAATGGCTATTTACGTTTTCAAAAGAAAGAGCGTTAAATCTTCAATGTACTCTTTACCACTTTTAATCCTTTCCGCAGTAATTGTATCTATCGGAATATACCCTCCAGCAGTTATAAAGCTATCTTCTCCTTTAGTTCTGGAGATTTCTGGGTTAAAAGCTACGTCTTTCCTCGGTGGACTGTTAGCAATACCCAAAGGATTGCTCATCATTTCCGGAAAGGGATTTGGATGTATTTCTCCAACAGTTTTAGCAGCATTCTTGCTCAGCATATCTATTGCTATTGGAGCGATTTCTAAGTTGACTTTTAGTAGCGTTAGAATGTGCGAGCCTTGGACGGGCGGTGAAAAAAGTGAAAATTACGACTCCTCTGGCTACTCCATGATACTCAGACTTACTCTAAGGTTGTTTTATGGAACTGAAGAAGATAAATGCCTCGTCAAGTGGTACGATTTAACTGACAGGTTTTATGCCTCAGCTTGCAGGAGCTTTTCAGACTTATGCGATGAATTCAGAGTTAAGTTGATGAACGGTAACATTGGGTATTACGTTCTCTACATTTTAGTGGCTATGGTTGCAGTGCTTATCTATTCAATTTTAGCCTAACAATTTTAGCCTAAGTTTTTTTAGTTACAAGCGAAAATAGTGATATGAAGGGAATAGAAGAAATAGATCAGTACCTCGATAAGCTTAGAATAAAAGAAAAGAGTAGCGAAGATAGAAAGATTTACGCTGAAGTTCTTGACCTGAGAACGCTAAAAGTACTGTACAAGCTATCAGCTAAGGGTTACATAAAAGCTATGGGTGGGGTTATCTCTACTGGCAAAGAAGCAAACGTATTTTACGCTGATGGTGTGGATGAGGATGGAAACGAGTTGCCCTTAGCAGTAAAGATATACAGAATAGAGACAACTGAATTTTATAAGATGGATGAATATTTATTTGGAGATAAAAGATTTGATATGAGAAAGATTTCTAAAAAAGAAATAGTTTACGTTTGGACTGAAAAAGAGTTCAGAAACTTGATTAGAGCGAGAGAAGGTGGAGTAAAAGTACCAAAACCCATAAAGTACATGAAAAACGTGATATTGATGGAGTTCATAGGTGAAAACGAAGTTCCAGCTCCAACGCTTTCGGAAATAGGTAAAAATTTGCCGGAATTGGTGGAAGTTGAAGAGTTGTTTTATAAAATCATAGAAAACGTTAGAAAACTCTATAAAGCTAAACTCGTTCACGCTGATCTGAGTGAGTACAACATACTTCTTTTCAAAGATGAGCCTTGGTTAATAGACATGGGGCAGAGCGTTTTAATAGACCATCCTCTCGCCAATTCTTACTTAGAAAGAGACTTGAAAAATATTGTTAGGTTTTTCAGTAAGTTTGGTATAAAAAAGGATGTTGAAGAGCTAAAAGAGTTCGTGGAGGGATAGAAATGGAGACGGAAATTAGAGTTCCAGACGACAGGATTGGCGTTATAATCGGTAAAGAAGGAGAAGTTAAAAAGAAGATAGAAGAAAAAACTGGATGCAAAATAAACGTAAAGCCTTACGGAGTTGTGGAGATAGTTTGCGATGATGCGGTAGGGTTTTTAAAAGCGAGAGATGCTATAAACGCAATAGCTCACGGTTTTAACCCCGAAACGGCTATGAAACTACTTGAAGGTTTTAGGGTTTTAGAAATAATAGATTTAAGCGACTACATTAGCGACAACGCTATGCAGAGAGTTAAAGGAAGGATAATAGGAAAAGGTGGAAAAATTAGGAAGAACATAGAAGACATGCTTGGAGTTGACGTCTCTATTTACGGAAAAAAAGTCGCAATAATAGGAGATCCCATGAACGTTAACATAGCAAGAGAAGCTATAATGATGCTCGTAGAAGGGGCGCAGCACAGCACAGTCCAGAGATTTTTAGAAAATAGAAGAAGAGAGTTGAAAATGAGGGAATTGGACTGGCAGGACGTATTATGATAGTTTACGGTATAAATAGCGTAGTTGAAGCAATAAAAGCTGGAAAAGCTAAGGTCGTTTATTTAAGAGATGATAAATGCAGGAGAGCTGAAATACTGAAGCTCGCTAAGGAAAAAGGTGTTAGAGTAGTTACAAAAAACACTCCTTCTGGAGTTGCCGCTGACGTCTTTTTTAACTACTCAAGCTTTGACGAACTCTTGACGGGAGAGAGCTTTATACTGTTTGCAGATAACGTGGAAGACCCAAGAAACCTTGGAGCTTTGATAAGAACTGCTGTTTTCTTTGGGTGCTCAGGCGTTGCTATAAAGAGGAGGAGAGCTGTAAAAGTTACAGATACGGTAGTTAAAACATCTGCTGGAGCTGTTTTTCACACTAAAATAGCTTTTGCGAGTGTATCTGAACTTAAAAAGGCAAAAAAATTAGGATACTACGTTTTAGCTGCTGAACTGGACGGGAAAGATATAAGAAGTTCAAATCTCGTTTTACCAGCTGTTTTAGTTATTGGAGGAGAGGATAGAGGAATTTCTAAGCCTGTTAAAAAGCTGTGCGATGAAATCGTTAAAATACACGGTAAAGGAGAAATTGGCAGTTTGAACCTATCCGTTGCGGCTGGAATTGTTATGTACGAGTTAACGAGGAGTGTTTAATTTTATGTATATCTTTAAGCATGTCAAATTTAGAAACATTTAAATATTCTCATGATTATGATTACAGTGGTGATTGAATTGAAGTCCGAAGAAAGGATGAAAGAAATCGTATGCATGCTTGCAGAGGAATTGGAGAGAATAGCACTATCTCCAAGAGATCAGGAAGAAATGCTTGCAGAATTGCTTGAAAAGTTTGGATTAATAGAATTAGACGAAGAAACAGGAATGCTAAGGTTATCTGAGAAGGGTAGGTTAATAGTCAGAGCGAAGGGGTGAAAGTTTATTAGCACAAAGCTCTAAGGTTTATTCGGGGAGGGGTGGAGGGCGGCTTACCGAAGGGAGGAAAGTCCCCCCACCGTTAAAGGCGGAGCCCCGCAAGGGGCTGTGCCGGGAGGCACGGCAACGGCACAGAAACGATACCTGCCTGAGGAAATGCGATGACCCCGAAAGGGGGAGGTCACTCAGGCAGGTTGAAACGGCCGTCCCCGCCGGTGCAACGCTTTGCGGCTTAGACCGATGCCGCCTGAAACAGAAGGGGGCTTACTACCACCCCTCCCCGGTTAAGCTTTTTTAGACTCCCCGTAAGCAAGAGCTGAGGAAACGAGGTGAGAAATTCTGAGACATTCCGGTATTTTACCTACGCAAGTAGAAGAGGTTATGTATTCTTTAACTTCATCAATACTACAGCCAATAAAGTGGACTTTTAATCCAAACACGTCAAAAGGATTTCCCGCTTTTTTGAGTATCTTCATCCTTTTTTCAGCGTTTCCCGCTTTTAAAGCTGGTTTAGTTAAATCACCAGCTTTTTTTGAAACGCTTATTACTGGTATCTCCGTTTTTTCGTATATCTCGACTATATCTGCTACGTTCATTCCTGCAAAAGTTATTCCGTACAAAAATATGCACTTTATCAGTCGGAAAAACTTGGATTTTAAAACGACATCTATTATTTTTTCCGTAACGTCGAATCCATCTACTTCTATTTCAGTGTAAACGAATCCTTCAACTTTACAGCCGGCAGTGATACACCCTACTAAGTGCGCTTTTTTACACGAAAAAGACCTAAAACTGTCGTCGAAGCCGATAAATCTCCAAGTCTTCATACCGAAGGATTTATCTATTCGAACCTTAATGATTTTCTGACGAGCGGGGGTTGCCGAGCCAGGAAAAGGCGCCAGATTCAGGGTCTGGTCCCGCAGGGGTCCGTGGGTTCAAATCCCACCCCCCGCACTATACAGTGATCCATTTTCCGTCCTTCCACACTTCTACTTTTCCACCATCCCTTCTACCAGTAGAAATTACGTTACCTTTTATCCTTATTAATCCCGCCTTCATGTTTATGCCCGTAAACTCTCCAACATCTCCAACGATGAGTATTTTTCCACCTCTCATCCCTTCTCCAACTCTCCAACCAGCTCCGCCCTTCACGTAAATTTCCCCACCTCTCATGTTTTTTCCAACGCAGTCTCCCGTGAATCCAACAACTACTATTTTTCCACCTCTCATCTCCTCTCCAAGATATCCACCGGCGTATCCCTTTATCAAAAGCTCTCCTGAACTGTGTTTGTAACCAAATCCCCATCTAAAACCAACTCTGCTCCTCACTATGATTTCTGGTAAATTAATTTCTATCTGAAGCTTTCTTTTTCCAATAACGTCGTGGTACAGTCCAGAAACGAAGTACCCCAAGTAATTTTCATAAAATTGATGGCAAAGCATTGTTTTTATTTCTCCAGAAACTTCTTTAAAAGCATCGAAAACTGCGTAATTTACTAAATTTTCCACCTCTTTCAAGCTTAAAGAATAGTCGTTTCTCATCTTTCTACCAAATTCAAATGCTTTTTCTGGTTCAAGCTGAAAATCACCCCTAAGCTCTGATTTTAAATAGCTCAAAACGACTTCTTTAAGTTCTTCTTTGCTTTTTTCTTTTCTAAGCTCCTCCAATTTTTTCAATTTAACGTTTCCAACTCCGAGCAATTCTTCCAAGTCTTCGCTCATGATCTCACCCTGATTTTTGGTATGTCTTCTTCTCTTTCAACTTCAAAAAGTTTTGCATATAGCGATAATTTTTTATAATTCTTAAAATTTGATTTTATCCATATGACGTAATTATTACATCCTAACTCTTTCAATTCCCTCAGCATCTCTTCCACCTCCGATAGGTTGTCTATTCCCGCATCTGTTATTAGAATGACATCATAACCTATAGCAAATGATTTAATGTATTCTAACACTTTCCTTGTATTCAGCTCAGTTCCTCCACCCTGATACTCTGCAATTGCTTTGTAAACCGCAATGCCCCTATCAGGTTTCAGCACCTTAGTATTTCCGGAAAAGTTTATCACGCCTACTCTTCCACCTCCGTCCATGTAACTTTTAGCTATGGCGAAAGCACCTATTATGGCATGACTTCCACTTTCCGGGCTTTTCATACTTCCCGAAGAGTCTATTATTATTACGGCGTTTCTCTTTTTACTGCTGTATCCTTCAAATCCCTCTAAGGAGTACATTTTAGCTAATCCGGGTAAAACTTTGCCTAAGCTTTCGATTGGAGAGTAGTAATCGATACCATCGTCTGGCGAAAAGTCAACTATTCGAGACGGATAATTTCCAGAAGAAACTCTATCAGCAATTTTTATCGAATACCTCGCACTCCTTCTGATATACCAGTTTATGTCTGCTAATTTAGATTCCCCACTGCCCTTTCCAATTCCAAAGTATTCGGAAATTTCTCTAAACTCTTTAATACCCACTTCTCCAGCAACTTCGCTTAAAGCTTTGTTAATAGAACTTATACTAAGCTCGAATACTTCTTCTTCTTTGCTTTTTATGAGGGGGCTGATTACTTCTGCAAATTTTTTTATACTCGTCTTTACAGCCTTTTGACTCTCGAAGTCTATTTCAAGCAGAGATTTCGTTAAGTCATCAGCTTTCAATCCTAAGAACTTTGTTTTTAGAAATTTCAAAACTGCTTCATCTGCTTCGTCTAAGCAGACTTCTTCCAAAGCTCTCAAAACTTCTATGTGACCTTTATTCAGCAGGTAAACCGAACAAACGACTGTGTCAAAGAGTTCTCTTATTCTGTTTCTTTTATCGTAATCTTTCAACCAGTATTCTTCTAATATGGACATTTTGAGAGAATAGGGATGTTTTATCCACCTCGCAAGAGCTAATTTGAAAATGCCCTTTAGCGCAACTCTCGAATGTTTGAGAAAAACTTTTCTTCCAGCTACTACCTCAGGCTTTCTGTACTTACCAGCAAAGTTTAACCTAATCTTGCTTCCATCCTCAAGCTTTAAACGTATTGGCGGAAAGTAAAGTTCTTTTCTCGCTTCTTCAAAAACTTCCATCGACTTATGTTGTCGGCAAAACGTTTTAACTTTTCGAGTTAAGATAGAGCAATGAAATTTTTCAGGAGGTTCACTTTCGGCAGGTTAGAAAGCGAAGTAGTTGAACTGTTTGAGGAACACATGAATACCGTAAGACTTTCCACTGAAGTGTTTCTAATGGCTCTTGAAACTGACGACAAAGGCTTACTCAATCAGGTATGCGAGCTTGAAAAGAAAGGAGATAAGATCAGAAGAGAAATAGCTTTAAAGCTTTACAGTGGTGCTTTTCTTCCAGCTATGCGAGGCACTCTTTACAAGCTTGCAGAAGTGATCGACGAAGTGTTGGACATGCTTGAAGACACGGCAGTAGATTACTTAAGATTAAACCTCCACCTCGACGAGGAAATAAGAGGTATGTGTGTAAAAGTGGCTAAAATTAACGTGAAAATGAGCAAAGACCTCATAGATGCATTTAAAAACTTAAAAATGGGCAAGTCCTTGGAGAGGGCAACTGTAAAGATAAGGGCGAGGGAGAGGGAAATAGACGTTCTCAGAAATAGAATATACGAAACTCTGATGGGTAAAGACGTTAAAAATTACTGGGAGGGCAAAGTTTTGTCGGACTTCATAGACAGCTTAGTATCTGTGAGCGATTTAATAGAAGATGCTGCTGACTTAATACAGATACTCAACGTTAGTCTTAGATAGGTGATTTCATGCTGTCTGAAATCGCAGCAGCTGCAATATCTTTTAGCATAGGTTCTAACAACACGTCAAACGCTTTTGGAATACCTGTTGGTTGTGGAATTTTAAACTTCAGAAATGCTGTAATCCTGATTGGAATATTTGTAACAATTGGCTCTCTAACTCAGAGGAAAGTCATGGAAACTGTGGGAAGTATAGCTTCTTTAAACAGAAATCTGGCTGTAGTAGTTTTAACGATTTCGGCATTAATGATTGTGCTTTCAAATTTGAAAAAGTCACCTGTTTCAAGCCACCAAGTTATAGTTGGAAGTATCGTTGGTGCTGGAGTTGCTACTGCTACAGCAAAGTTGGGGATTTTAATTCCGATAGTGGTTTCTTGGATATTATCTCCAATTGGAGCTATGTTTATAGCAATAGTAGTTTACTTTCTTCTTGAGAAAATATTTTCTCGTTTTTCAGTTTTTGTAGTTGAACGAATTTTATTTTTAATGCTCATTCTAAGTGGTGTGCTTGTAGCGTACAATACAGGTTCAAACGAGCTTGCGGCTGCTTTAGCACCACTCGTTTCAGCAAAACTCATGTCTCCAGTAGAAGCTTCTCTACTTGGGTCTTTCTTCCTGTTTATTGGAGCTTTGTTTATGGGTGGTAGAGTTGTTGAGACTGTTGGTAAAGGTATAACAGCTTTAGACCCGCTTTCCGGTTTTTCTGCACAATTCTCTGCAGGTTTAACAGTTCTATTCTTTACAAACGTAGGTATGCCCGTTTCAACTACCTATAGCTTAGTAGGTGGTATAGTTGGGGTTGGGTTGCTTAAGGGAGTTAAAGCTGTTAAACTGAGTGTTATAAGAAAAATTCTGATTACGTGGGTTTTAGCACCACTATCCTCTTTTTTGCTTACTTACTTAGCCATCCGCTTTGGAGGTGTGTTGATTTGAAGGTAATAGTACCTTTTAGACTTGAAGATCCAAAAGCGAGATTGTCAGTTTATTTAAAGAGAGAGGAGAGAGAAGAGTTAGCTCTATGTATGCTATCAGACGTGCTTAAAGCTATTTCAAAAACAGACGTTGAAAGAGTTACAGTTTTGTTAAGTGGAAGCAGCGATGAAAGAGTTGAAAGCCTCGCAAGTAATTTTGGAGCTGAACTGGAATTTGATAAAAGTGAACTGAGTAAAGCAATAAATCGTAGGTTAGAAGCTTTAACTGCCGTAATAGTTTCAGATTTACCTCTTCTTTCAAAAGAGGTCGTTAAAAAGTTTTTTGAATTAGAGGGAGACGTGGTAATAGCTCCTGGGAGAAGAGGTGGAACAAACATGCTTTTAACGAGAAAAGAGTTTAGAGTTAGCTACCACTACGGTAGTTACTTAAAACACGTAACTATGGCGAAGAGAATGAACTACACAGTAAAAATTTTCGATTCGTTCTTTGCAGGTTGCGATGTCGATACACCAGATGATCTGCTTGAAGTTATGATTCACTCGCCAAATTCAGAAACTTGTAAGTGTCTAAGAAAGCTTGGATTCAGACTTCTACTTGAAAAAAACCCGAAAATCGTCAGGGTGAGAAATTATGGAGAAATTTGAGC
>JALSQI010000025.1 GCA_026985525.1 Archaeoglobaceae archaeon | reverse complement strand
AAAATTAAATTAAAAGCTAAATTTAATTGTAGAAAATAAAAATCGTAAGTTAAAAAACAAAGTTTAGATATCATTCCATAACTTTAAACATCTTTTCTATGGCTCTTCTCGCTCTACTTGCTATGGTTTCGTCAACTTTTACTACGTTTTTCTCCTCTAAGAGAGCTTTGTAAACGCCTTCAAGCGTATTGAGTTTCATTTCTATACACACACTCCTCCTAAGTGGCACGGCATTTATACCTTCAGCTCTTATTCTTTCTATCAAACCTATCTCCGTTCCAACAACTAAAGTTTTTGCATCGCTTTTCTCGGCGTATTTCAGCATCTGACTCGTGGAACCAACGAAGTCTGCCAAGTTCTGCACTTCTACATCGCATTCCGGGTGGACTATTACTTCCACATCTTTGTATTTCTCTCTCGCAGCTATAACGTCTTCTACCTGAAACGCTTTGTGAACATAACAGTAACCGTGCTTAGGTACGGGTATAACATCTACTCTCGCTTTTTTTGAAGCAAAAGCTGCAAGATTGGCGTCAGGCCCCATAAAGCACTTTTCTTTTGCTACGCCCTTAGCCACGTCAGGTGCGTTTGCAGAAGTACAGCACACGTCAGCTTCAGCTTTAACTGATGCGTGAGTATTAACGTACGCTATAAAAGGATACCCACTTTTCTTCGCTTCTCTTACCATCTCCGGAGTTAGCTGCGCTGCCATAGGACACCTCGCTTGTTTGCATGGTACCACTACTTTTTTATCTGGATTCAAAATTGCAACACTTTCTGCCATAAAATCGACTCCGCAAAAAACTATCAAATTCGCGTCAACTTTCGTAGCTTTAATTGCTAATTCGAGGCTGTCACCTTTAAAATCAGCAATTTCCTGAATGTCAAGTGTTTGGTAGTTGTGAGCGAGTATTACAGCTCCTTTTTCCTCTTTTAGTTTTTCTATTTTCTCTCTTAGCGACATTGTAGCATAGACGATAAATCGTCAAATTAAAGTTTGTCTATCGCAGAGCAAAATTCGATGATAGTAGAGAGCAAAGCAGAAATTGTAGTTCGAAGGCTTATTTCGAAAGTAGTTGACGAAGGTTTTAAAGTTAATACGAGATTTGGCTTTGCTTTGCACGCTTCACCAACCTTAGCTATTGTAAAAAAGCCTAATAGCTTTGAGATAGATATAGATGATTTTTGGTTAATCGATGGAGAGAGTTACTTAGATAGAATAGAGAAATACCTTCACTTAGTTGCTTCAAAAATAAAAAGTAGTCCATATACGAGGAGGATGTCAATACCTGTTTGGTATCCAGTTGATCACTTCTCTTCAACTCCACCAGCAATAACTGAAGTAAGCTTTTTGCACTTCAACGGCAAGCTTAACCTTACAGCTTACGTGAGGAGTTTAGACGTAGCAAACTACTTCGTTTACGATTTCGAAGTACTCAACAGCGTGTTGGACAAACTTTGTGAGCTTTCAGGCATGAAAAAAGGCAGTATTGGCATGCTTGTAGCGATACCTCACGTTTACGAAAGGGATTTAGAAAGAATTGAAAAAGAGTACGGACACGGGAAAAACAAAGAATTTTTCGGTTCTTGCGATGAAGGGACCCACATAGTCGAAAAAGACATGGCTTCAGCTTGGCATTCTGCTTTAGAAGCAGTTTATAAAGGTATGAAGAAAAAAACCGAATGGGGGTCTGTTTTTGAAGGTCAGAACTACTGCAAATTTTTACCGAGGTTGTTTGTAGAAGTCAAAAAGCCAGAAGAAAATCAAATTCACGACAAAGCTCCATTTACGAAAGAGTACGGAATCAACTACGCCCACAACTACGTTATACATGCAGAATGCATAGATAGAAGAACTAATTACGTAAAAAAAGGAGAGGGGGAAGTATATACTTACGCGGAAAGGGCGAGGTGTTGCGAAGCTGACGAAGTAAAGGTTGATCAGTTATACGAGTGCATAGAAAAGCTCAGGAAAAACAAGCATTCGAGGAATTGCTACGTTTCAATTTCCCGCCCTTGGGATTTGCTTTGTGATGAACCTCCTTGCTTGAGGGGGTATCAGTTTTCTTCTTTCTTGGACAAACTTCTTGGAATATTTTACATGAGGTCTAATGACGTATTTGGAGCTATGCACGCCAATATGTTTGCTTTCTCCCTTCTAACTTCATACGTTTCCGAACTAACGGGATTTAGCAGTTATGAGTACTATCACTTCGCCAACGACGCTCACATATACGCAGAATCGATAAAAGCGGTTAAGGAAGTTTTATTTCCAGAAACCCCTCGTATTTTAGAATTTTTAAACGAAAAAGAAGTTTAAAGAAATTCTACGAATTCAACTATTCTTTCAGCCGCTTCTTTAAGCTTTTCCATGTTTACAGCGTAAGCACACCTTATGTACCCCTCACCACAATCTCCAAACGCGTTACCCGGAACTACTGCAACTTTCTTTTCAAACAAAAGTCTTTTTGCAAATTCTTCACTGCTTAATCCAGTTCCTTCAATAGAAGGAAACGCGTAAAAAGCTCCGTCCGGTTTTTTAACTTCCAGTACGTTTCTGAGCTTTTTTACGAAGTAATTCCTCCTTCTTATGTATTCGTTTCTCATTTCCTCCAGTTCTTCTTCACTCCTCAAAGCCTCTATAGCCCCAATTTGAGCTATAACTGGAGCGCATAACATACAGTACTGGTGAATCTTGAGCATAGCGTTTAGCAAATCCTCAGGAGCTATTGCATAACCTACTCTTAACCCCGTCATAGCGTAAGCTTTTGAAAATCCGTTCAGTACTATGCACCTATCAAACATTCCTTCTATTGAAGCTATGGACTCGTGTTTGAAAGAGTAGCTTAGTTCTGCATATATTTCGTCTGAAATTACTATCGCATCTTTCTCTACAGCAAAATCTGCTATTTCTTCGAGTGTTTTCTTAGAGTAGCTAACACCAGTCGGGTTGTTTGGATAGTTTATTAATACAGCTTTAATTTTTACCCCCTCGCCTTCAACTCTCTTAGAGATTTTTAACATGTCTTCGTAGAAGGGAATAAACTCTGGGTTCGTAGGATAACTCACAGCAACTCCGCCGGCTAAGGTTGTTAGAGGAGAGTAAGAAACGTAGCAAGGCTCTGGAATTAAAACCCCTTCTCCCGGATTGATAATAGCTCTGAGAGCTATGTCTATCGCTTCGCTGACACCCGTAGTGACTATAACGCTTTCAGCACTACATTGCACTCCAAACTTTTTGTAGTATTCTGCTATTTTCTCTCTAAGCTCGTACAGTCCATAATTAGAAGTGTAAGACGTAATCCCCCTCTCTAAGGAGTATATCATCTCTTCCCTTATCCTCCACGGAACGGGAAAGTCTGGCTCACCGACTCCAAGGCTTATTACGTCTTCTCTTCCTATTATCAATTCGAAAAACTTTCTTATACCAGATGGTTTTAGAGAGCTTACGCTCTTTGACACTCGCATTTCCAGCACCTTTTAAGGAGAAATGGCAAGTCTTCTATCTTCTTCCTCCTTAAACAACAAAACTCCTTCTTCTTTGTAAGTTCTTAAAACGAAGTGCGTCACTGTAGTTAAAACTTCGGGGATGGTTGATATTTTCTCTGCAACGAAGAAAGACACATCTTTCAGACTTTTACCCTTAACAACTACTTGAAAGTCGTAATCACCACTTATCAACCTTACAGCGTGAACTTCAGGGTATTTTGCTATCCTCTTCGCAATATCGTCGTAGTTTTTCTCTCTCGTTAAAGTTACTCTCACGTCTATAACCGCGTAAACTGGCTCTTCTCCAGCTCTTTCCCAGTTGATTAG
>JALSQI010000024.1 GCA_026985525.1 Archaeoglobaceae archaeon | reverse complement strand
AGAGAAGGTTGAGAATTTCTCCTGTCCTCTCGTTAACTTTCGCAAAAATTGCAGTACCATCTATTCTGTAGAGTGCGGTAACTTTTACTTCTGTATCTTCAGCTATCGGACTCAAAATTTCTGATATTTTGAGTAGCACTCTATCACCGCCTTCACCACTTCTTTTACAATGTCATCTGAACACTGAACGCACTCTGAGGAGAAAGCACTGAGTTTTTCCATCGCTTCAGCGGGAATCGTTTCTGGAGAAATTCTCATATCCTTTAGAATTTCAGACAAGTTAATTTTCCTCTTCATTTCTTTTACTATTGCAGTACCCTCTATGAATATTCCAATACCTTTCATTATTCTGTATGGAAAAACACCCTCAGCATGCCAAGAACTCCTGTGCTTTATTATCCTTAAAGTTCTGTTGAAAGCCTCACCATACCCTATGTTCTTTAAGTGTATTACCGTATCTCCCAAGAACATTGGAATTTCGACTGACGGTCTGCTCATGTTTCCGTCCAAAGGTTCTTCAAGTGTTATTACTGAAGTGCCCAATTCTTTTAATCGCGTAAAAAACCAATTTACATCATTTCTCATCTCGTATTCAAGAGAAGATATAAGAGGAGTGAAGGAGTCAATTACTATTCTGACCCTATCAAAATCCTTAGATTCAGAAGTTATAAAGCTAAGTAGATCGTTGTTTATGTACGAAACATCCTCAGCAAAAAACTTGTCTATTGCGAGTTCTCCACTATCTATGTACTTTGATATATCCCACCCGAAAGATTCTGCGACATCTATTATGTCTTTTTTACTCATATCAAATGACACGAAAACGCATTTTTCTCCGTTTTCCAGCCCCCTCATAACAAATTGTAGAGCAAATACGGTTTTACCTGTTCCAGTAGAGCCGAGAACCACGTTTACTGAATTAGACCAGAAACCCGAACCGAGCAGTATATCTAAACCGAACACACCCGTGTCTATTCTTGTTCTACAGCTCATTGTTATCATGTTCGGATAAGGTACTTTATAAAGCTTTTTTACAGCAAGTTATTTTATGCCAGCACTTTGCTGATAAAAAATAGAAAAATTAAAATTTGAAGACAAATTATTTATCGTTTGCAAACATCTTTTTTCGATTGCTGGAAAACTATAAATATTTCTATAAATAAAAATTATTTTTTGTCAGTTATTCCTTTTTCTGTTATTTTGAATAGTGCTTCTCCTTCGGGCAGGTGTGGTGAGTCTATAAGTCTTGCTACCCTCAGCTCACCTTTACTCTTTTTCAAGTATATTCTAAAGGTAGCTGTGTGAGCAACGATATGCCCACCTACTGGCTTTGTAGGGTCTCCGTAAAACACGTCTGGCCTCGCTTGTACCTGATTTGTAACGACTATTGCTGCGTTGAATAGCTCGCCAAACCTAAGCAAATCGTGGAGGTGTTTGTTAAGTTTTTGCTGTCTATCTGCAAGGGTACCCCTACCAACGTATTCAGCTCTGAAGTGTGCCATTAGGGAATCGACTATTAACAGCCTAACTTCCTTCCCTTCCTTTTTTAACTTGTTTGCGAGCTCTTTTGCGTTATCGACTAACAGCATTTGATGGTTGGAATTGTATGCCTGAGCGACGTATATGTTTTTCAAAACTTCTTGAGGGTCGAGACCTTTACCTTCTGCCATCTGAATAATTCTTTCAGGTCTGAACGTGTTTTCTGTATCTATGACTATTACTGCCCCTTCTAACCCTCCCTCTTCTTTCGGAAGTTGAACGTTAACTGCTAATTGATGACACACTTGAGTTTTACCACTACCAAATTCTCCAAACAACTCCGTTATAGCTTGAGTTTCAATTCCTCCTCCAAGCAGCTCATCAAAGGCTTTACTTCCAGTAGTTATTTTTCCTATTTTCTTTCTTCTCTCTAAAACTCTGTCTCCACTTTCAAATCCTCCTACAGAGGCGAGTTTTCTCGCAGCTGCTATAATCTTGGCCGCAGTTGACTCGCTTATAGATAATCCTTCAATTGATGCGAGTTCTGAAGGTGAAGCTACTGCTATAGACTCTACAGTTGTGTACCCAGCTTCTCTGAGTTTTTCAGCTATAGCAGGTCCTACGTGTGGGAGATCTTCAAGATCTACATTCTTTAATTCACTCTTTTCCTCAACACTTTCGACTTTTTCTACCATGTCTTTCACCTTTGCCAAACCTCAACTTGAAAAGTTTAATTAAATAATTTTTCCGGTTGTCATGTGTGCTGATATTACTCGCAATTGCAATGGACTTGCTCGTTGGCGAACCACCTGAAGCAATACATCCCGTAGTTTGGTTTGGAAAAGTAATAGCTTTCATGGAAAAGTTGAACGATTTAAGCAATTCACTACTTTTAAAATTGCTATTCGGAGCTTTAACAACACTGTCAGTTGTCGTTTTTTCCCTGTTCCTGTACTTTATATCTTCAATTTTACCTCAACCAATATCTTTGATAGCGAAAGTTTATCTTTTAAAGTCAAGTTTTTCTGTTAGGGCTATGGTTGAACACGTTAATGACGCTTTAAAGTCTAATGTCTGTCCAGAAAAAGTTCAAATGCTCGTAAGTAGAAACGCTTGGAAGCTTAACTACAGCGAGAGATGCTCAGCTCTAATTGAAACTCTTGCAGAGAACTTTGTTGACTCCGTTTTTGCACCCCTCTTCTACTTTTCTATTTTTGGTCTTGCTGGTGCTTTAATTTACAGAGCTGTAAACACGTGCGATGCTATGATCGGTTATAAAAATGAAAAGTACTATTGGTTCGGAAAGTTTTCTGCCAGATTAGATGACGTTCTAAATCTTTTGCCGGCAAGAATTTCTGTAATAATCTTTGCCACTGTTTCAAAAAACCTGAGGGTTTTAAAAGCTTTAACTGAAAATTTACATGGAAAAATCAACGCTTGCTCAATGATAGCAATGGCTTACGCACTCTCGTTAAAACTCGAAAAACCGGGGTATTACGTAATAAACAACGAAGGAAAAATACCAGAAAAAAGAGACGTAGAAAGAGCTTTAAAGTTTTTCAAGATTTCTTCTTTTATCTCTTTTCTGCTCTTTTCTCTTTTTTATTATTGGTGATTTTGAAATTTTTTATTGGTGTTTCTAAAGACGAGCGCACTCATTTTGTCTGGGTCTCTAACTGCGTAAACTTTCAAGTTTTCAGCTATGTTTTTTGCCTTTTTAACAGCTTTTGAAAACTCTTCTTCAGAAATTGATAGTTCTCTGTGCTCTCTTCCTCTACCCTTTGGTTTAAATTTGAAAAGCTTCCAGCTACTAGCTCCAATTGAGTTGACCACATCGTATATTTCTTCTATTTCGTTTAAATTAACAGAAGTCAAAACAGTTGTAACGCTTAATTCCTTCTCACTTGCAAATTTTGCCGCCCGCATTACAGTTTTAAAGTGTCCTTTCTCTCTCAACCAGTCATGAGTTTTTTTGCATCCATCAACTGGTAGGTTTACGACATCTACGAGATCGAGGTTTAGCTCGTGTATTAACTTTCCATTAGTCTGTACTTTTGTTTTCAATCCTAAGTCTTTTGCAATGCTTAAGTATTCGTTTACGTCGTAAAGTAGAGGTTCACCACCAGTAAAAACGACCATCCCCTTTAATTCTTTGAGCTTCTTTTCAATAAAATCTTTATTTAGGTCATTTTCTTCACTCATACAGAATTTGCAATTCATATTGCATTTACTTCCTAATATAAAAACTGCTATCATAGTAACTTAGATAATAGAATCCAAAGAATACTTAATTTCTGCGTATTCTTTGGCTAAGGTTTTTACTTCCTCGCTAACGTCTTTACCTTCGAGGCAATTG
>JALSQI010000023.1 GCA_026985525.1 Archaeoglobaceae archaeon | reverse complement strand
TTATTAATCGTTCAATCTCAAAATACTCGAAGTAAAAATAATAATTTTAATCAATAATTCTAACGAATTTTAACTTTCCCGACTTCCTTATTACTCTTGTTTCTTTAAACAAAGCTTTTTAATCGCTCTAATCGAGAATTAATTGGATTTGCTTGGGGATACGATTTAATTGATTGAACGTTAAACGAATTTAATGTTAAAGATGATGGGGAAAAAGCTTAAGTTTAATTAACCTCGCCATGCATGGGATGATAAAAATTATTAGATGCCCATCTTGCGGTGAAGAAATAGTTCTAAAAGACTTGTATGACGGACTTGAAATAACCTGTAGCCTTTGTGGAAATACTATTGTTTATCAGAACGGAAAACTGCACGTAATGGAGACTAACGAGGAATACGAGCTTGAAGAACTCATTAGCGAGGAAGAAGAAGCTAAAAGAGAAGAAGAGTTTGAAGAAGAAGATTACGAAGAAGATTACTACGCAGAATACTGAAAATGTTTTATTACTAATCAGTGGACTGCATTCATGTTCTGGGATCCAAGAACTGAAAGAATGCCAGAAAAAGAGTTAAAAGAGTACCAGGAAAGAAAGTTGAAAGCCCTAATTTTCAGAGTGTACAACCACTCCCCATTTTATAGAAAGAAGTTTAAAGAAGCAGGAATAAATCCTTGGGATTTTTCGGGTATAAGGGATTTAAGTAAACTTCCGTTTACAAAAAAACAAGACTTGAGAGACAATTACCCTACGGGAATGTTTTCAGTACCCATATCTCAGGTTGTGAGATTTCACGCTTCGAGTGGTACAACTGGTAAACCAACTGTTGTCGGCTACACGACTAACGACATAGACGTTTGGGTCGAATGTTTGTGCAGAGGCTTAGTTTCCTGCGGAGTTACGAGAGAAGATGTAGTTCAGATTTCTTATGGATACGGACTATTTACTGGTGGATTGGGTTTTCACTACGCTGCTGAAAGAGTTGGAGCTACAGTTCTGCCAACATCCGCTGGAAATACTGCGAGGCAGATAGAACTTATGAAAGACCTGAAAACGACTGTAATAGCATGTACTCCTTCTTACATGCTATACTTAGCAGAATACGCTTTAAAAATGGGTACGGATTTAAGGGAAACAGAACTTAGAATGGGTATATTCGGTGCTGAGCCTTGGAGTGAAGAGACGAGAAAGAGAATAGAAGAAAAAGTGGGAATTGACGCTTATGACGTTTACGGAACTTCTGAGCTTAGCGGTCCCCTTTTTACTGAGTGCGAAGAGAAGTGCGGAATTCACGTTTGGGCTGATCACTTTTTAATTGAAGTAATAGATCCAGAAAGTGGAGAACAACTTAACGAGGGGGAAAAAGGAGAGTTAGTAGTAACTACTCTAAGTAAAGAGGCTTTACCTCTCATCAGGTGGAGAACTGGAGATATTACGGTAATTGAAAGTGAAAAGTGTGCTTGTGGAAGAACGCATCCGAGGATAATGAGAATTTTGGGCAGAGCAGATGACATGATAATAGTTAGAGGAGTAAACGTATTTCCAAGCCAGATAGAGCACGTTTTAATGCAAATACCAGAAGTCGGCGAGCATTATATGATAATACTCGACAGAGCTGAAAACGGTCTTGATGTTATGACGATTCAGGTAGAGTTAAGCGAAAAAGCGGAGGTGGACAGAGTTTCAGATATATTAGAGCTTGAAAAGAGAATAGCTGAAAAACTGAAATCAGTTTTAAACGTAACGGCTAAGGTAGAGGTTGTAAATCCCGGAACTCTTCAGAGGTTTGAAGGTAAGGCAAAGAGAGTTATAGATAGAAGGAAAATATAGTTTAGAGGTGTCGTACATGCAAGACTTGCAGGATTGGGTAATAAAACAGCTTTCGGTTTTTGTTGAAAATAAACCAGGAAGGTTAGCCGCTGTAACAGAGGTACTTTACAGAGAGAAAATAAACATCAGAGCTTTTACGATTGCCGAGGCTGGAGATTTTGGAATAATAAGAATGGTCGTTGACAGAACCGAAGATGCTTTTAACGCTCTAAAAAACGCTGGATTTACTGTAACCATTACAAGAGTGCTTGGTGTGGAAGTAGCAGACGAACCGGGAGGTCTTTACAAAATAGCTAAGGCTCTTGGAGAGCAGGGAATAAACATAGAATACGTTTATGCTTTTACGCATGGGGATAGGGCTTTAATAATACTCAGAGTAGATAACTTAGAAAAAGCTGCTGAAGTTTTGAAAAAAGAAGGTGTGTTATACAAAATGTAATTTTTAAGGTTTTCTTATTTTTGCTACGAAAAATCCTTCAGTGTCATAGCACTGGGGGTGAATTCTCAAGCATTTTTCAATTTCGCTTGTATAACTCTTTTCTTCAAACTCTTTAATCGGTTTTACGCAAGATTTTATTCCTATGTCCTCTAATTCAGCATTAGTGTTGTAAAGCAAGAAATCTACGACTTCCTCGTTTTCGAGGGGATCGAGAGTGCAAGTAGAGTAAACCATCACTCCTCCACTTTTGAGCGTTTCGTAAGCGGCTAATATCAACTGTTTCTGCAGTTTTGATAAAGAGAAGACTTCTTTTAAACTCCAAATCTTTGCGTATTTGTAATTTTTTCTCGCCATACCAACGTTACTACATGGAGCATCTAACAAAACGAAGTCAAACTTCTCTGGATATTTTCTAAACTTCCTTCCGTCGCACATGGTTACGTGAGCTATTGCTCCGCACCTCTGTAGGTTTGATATTAAAACATTTATTCTCTCATATTTTACGTCGTTTGCAATTATTACAGCCTCGTTTTCTACATACTGAGCTATTTGCGTAGTTTTCGCTCCGGGAGCTGCTGCCATGTCCAATATTAATGCACTCTTTTTTGGACTTAAAACGACTGGAGGTATCATAGAAGACGCTTCTTGAAGAAATATCAGACCGAGCTGGTGCTCTAAGCTATTCCCGCTAATTTCTACTTTTGTAAATAATCCTTCCTTACACCACGGAACTTCTTCGAAAACTTCTCCGTAATTTTCCAATAAAACGTTCAGTATTTCCTCCCTATCACCTTTAAGCGTGTTTATCCTTATACTCTGCCTTAGAGGTTTGGACATGTATTCCCAGAACTCTTTGCTCCCGTCTATTAAGGTGTATCTCTCATAGAATTCTGGATTTATAGTCTTAAAGACGTTTTCCATATTCCGTAGGAATGAGAGTAGATTTATATATTACACGGAGGAATTAAAAATTAAATGCCTGAAAAACTCGTTATAGCTATAGACAGAGATGACGACTTGGGTAGAAAAACGGGCATCCGCTCTCCAGTTATAGGTAGAAGAGCAAACATCGAAGCGGCAATTAAGTTGGCAATTGCTGATCCAGAGGAATCGGACGTAAACACGATGTTCGGCGCTATAAAAGTCTATGACGAATTGAAAAGAGCTGGAGAAGATGTAGAAGTAGTAACAGTTTGCGGTGACGAAAGAGTTGGTGTAATTTCTGATTCCAAGATAGCAGAACAGCTCGACTGGTTGAAGGAGAATTTAAAGGCTGATAGAGTCGTAGTAGTTAGCGATGGAGGAGAGGACGAGTACATAATGCCCCTTATTTCCAGCAGGTTCAAAATAGATGCCGTAAAGAGGATAATAGTAAGGCAAAGCAAGACCATAGAAAGTACGTACTACCTAATAAAAAGAATGCTTGACGATCCAAAAATAGCAAAAATGACTTTGACTCCCTTAGGAATAATATTCGTAGTGTATTCTGTATTTCTGCTTGCAAGGTATCCTGAGTGGGGCTCTGGAGCCATAATTTTGACGATAGGGTTGTACTTCCTAATAAAAGCCTACGGTCTCGAAGGTGTCGTAGAAGATTATTTCTCCACGCTAAAAAAAGCGTTGATGGAGGGCAGGTTCTCATTTATAGCCTATCTTATTTCAGCAGTTCTTATAATAATAGGAGCAGTTCAGGGAACTTACTTAGTCTGGCAGATTTACAACGGAAAAATAGCTCCGGGAATTATTACACTCATTACAGCTTTCATATACGGCTCTATATGGTGGGTAATTGCAGGAGGAATTTCCGCGTCCTTAGGTAAGCTGTTTGACTGCATAGTCGAGAAAAAACCTATAAAAAGACATTTGATTACTCCTTTCATGCTAATTTCAGCCGGTCTCGCTCTATGGGGTGCAAGTGTATTCATTTTATCATTTAATATAAAGCTTGGATTGAAGTATTCACCAATACAGTACTTATTTTACTCTATCTTAGGATCCTTGCTAATAACTTCCATATCAATAACCGTGATTAGAAGAGTGAAGTAGTTTTAAGTAGTTAAAGATTAGCAAAATTAGTTAAGCTTTAGTTAAGCTTGTAACTCAAAACTTCTGTGCTTGTCTCGATAATATTTGCAGTTTATAGACATCCGGGGAAAGTGGAGGAAAACTGCGAAAAAATTATGAAAAGTGGTTTGAATTACGAATTAATACTCGCAGCTGATTTACCGGATCACAGAACGCTTTACTTATCTAAGAAGTATAGAATGCATAAGTGTTTTAGCGAAAAAAGGAGGGGAAAGTGGAGAGCTTTAAACGACGCTGCTAAAATTGCTAAGGGGGAATACCTGATTTTCATAGATTCAGATACAGTTATAGAGAGTGATTTAAATGAAATTATAAACGCTCTTCAAAAGTATGATGCAGTAGAGATTAGGAAAGAGATTTCGGGTAAAAGTGTTATGGAAAAACTCGTTAACATAGATTACCTCAACATGTTTACAGTTGCAAAGCTGTGCGAAAAGATGAACTCGTGTCTTGGATTTAACGGTGCAGCTTTTGCGATAAAAAAAGACGTTTTCTTTTCCTTAAACGGATTCAGAAACGTAGTTAACGAGGATACGGATTTGGGACTTAGACTTGGTTTGAGAGGTTACAGCTTTGGAACTGCTGGAAAAGCAAAAACTTCGGCTCCTAAGAATTTTAGAGAATGGGTGGTTCAAAGAGAGAGGTGGGCTACCGGTGGAGCAGAAGCTGTAGTTGACGCCTTTCCTGACCTCGTGAAAAAACCTTTGCTCTGGATACCGGCAATTTACTTACTCTTTCCAGCAATTATTCTCTTCTTTTTTAACGAAGTTATAAGCGGCAATCTTTTAACGAAAATCGTGTACTTTTTACTTCCCCTAGTAGTCGTTTTTCCTCAGAAAGTCCTTCTACTAATACTTTTCATACTTTTTCAGGAAAGGCTACTGAAAAACCTCGTTGTTAGCTTTTTAGCTTTCTTAACTTGGCTTGTCGTTGAAATAGCTGTATCTCTAAAATTCAGGTGGAAGATAAGCTACTCTTTATTACCAGCATTTTACTTCTTCTACTCTCCTATGTGGATGTTTATCTCCTTCGTAGCACTTATAAGGGTTTTAACTTTCAAGTTAATGGGTAAAAAAGTTAGAGTTAGGAATTGGAATCCTTAAAATTTTTAGCCTTTCTCAGTTCTTCTAACAAAACGCAGGCTTGACACACGTTTGATGGAGTTGGTTCACCACACCTCTCGCACTCGTTCAAGTTTATTTGCGGAAACATCTCTCTCAAGCAGGGAATTAGAGTTTCGAAACTCCTCATCACAGAAAACTTTCTTCCCGGATAAGCGTTTTCGAACTCGTACAGGAAGTCTCTAACCATTGCCCTTACCGGAAAGTGACTGTACGGACATTCGTTCATGTCTATTGGTAGAGAGTTTACTATGCAGTAAATCAGAATTTCCTTTTCGTAAAGCTCTCTAAAAGGTTTTATTCTCATTACCAACCCTTTCTGAACTCTTTGGGGTATCAACCTCGCTAACCTCTCTATATCTGCTTGAAGGAAGTTCAGCAGTATTGTTTGAGTCTCGTCGTCTAAGTTGTGAGCCGTAGCGAGTTTTGTAGCACCCATCTCTCTTGCAGTTCTGTTTAACAAGTATTTTCTGAAAACTCCACAGTAAGTGCAGGGCTTTTTATCCCCAAGATTTACCATCTCATCTAAGGTCATCCCAAAGTTTTCCTCGAAGGAAACTACTACGTGTTCGATATCAAGCTCTCTCGTTACCTTTCTCGCTATTTTTACCGTTGGTGGTCTATAACCCTCTATTCCCTCGTCTATGGTTATGGCGAAAAATTCAACGTCTTTTCTCTCACCGTATAATTTCATTAACGTGTGCGTTAAAGCAACGCTGTCCTTTCCACCACTTAGAGCTATAGCTATTCTGTCACCACTCTCTATCATCTTGTACTTTTTTACTGCATACCTGACTCTCTTTTCGAAGTCGTAGAGAAAGTGCTTTTTGCACAAGTGCCTACCAGAATGCCTCTGATAGTATATCGCTTCTCTCCTACAATGAGAGCATTTCACAGATTAGAGTTTACTTGCCGTTTAAAAATGTGTGCCCAGTAGTTCACTTAACAGCAATTCTGTAATAACCTTCTCTCGGACTGTATATGTCTCCTATTTCTCTCATCTTTCTAAGCAATTCCTTAGCCTTCCTCTCATCTATTCCTTCTTCCTGTGCAGCTTTTAGAATCTCTTCTTCTGGAGCGCCTTTCTCGTTACTTGCTTCAAGTTCTTCAATTATTCTCTTCAGTATTAGTATTCTATCTCTCTGAGACTTTGAAGTTCCAGTAAATGCGTAGTCTATATCTATCTCTCCAGTTTCTGGATCAACAGCTATTTGTTCTAAGCTACTCTTTATAATCCTGATTACCCTTTCAACGTCCTCTCTATCCACAACGTCGCTAAGCCTTAACCTTGCTGAAGCCTCTGCAAGCCTGATCAAAGCCTCCAACTGTCTTGCAGTAACTGGAACAGCTGAATTGTCCTTGGCTCTCGACCTCAAGCTCAAATAGAACTCAACTATTTTTTGCTTCGCTTCCTCGCTTAGAACTGGAAAAACTGTCCTCTTAGCATAGGCTATGTACTTTCTAAGCAATTCCGGTTCTATTGCTGGAACTATCTCAGCAATTTCGGATTCTCTGTCTATTTCTTCTTTTGTGAATTCTACTGAAGCCACGTTTCTCAACTTTTCGAGTTTTTCACCAATTTCATGCGTTTTTAGTATATGTTCCGCGAGTTTTCTATCCCTAACTTCATCCGGTTCATCGGTCAATACAAATATTAAATCGAATCTCGACAGTAGAGTTGGAGATAAGTCTATTTGCTCGGCTATTGGTGTGTACTTGTCAAACCTTCCATACTTCGGATTTGCCGCTCCGAGTAAAGCACACCTCGCTCTCAAAACTGCGTTTATTCCAGCTTTAGCGACGCTAACCGTTTGCTGTTCCATCGCTTCGTGCAAAGCTGATCTGTCTTCGTTTCTCATCTTGTCTATTTCGTCAACAAGAGCTATACCTTTGTCAGCTAAAACCAAAGCTCCAGCTTCGAGAGTCCACCTACCGTCGAACTCATCTCTCGTAGCAGTTGCAGTTAATCCTGCTGTTGTCGTTCCTTTACCCGTAGTGTAAACGCTCCTTGGCGCAATTCTGTGAACGTACCTCAAAATTTGAGACTTAGCCACTCCCGGATCTCCGACTAACAAAACGTGTATATCCCCTCTTATCTCCGTCCCATCTGGTAGTTTTTTCGGAACTCCCCCAAAAAGCTGTAGAGCTATAGCGAGTTTTATGTCTTCATGTCCGTAAATTGAAGGGGCTATGGACGCAACTATCTTTTCGAAAATGTTTTCCTCCTCTGCAAGTTTCAGTATTCTCTTTTTATCCTCTTCAGTTATCTCGAACTCCTCGTACTCTTGCTGTAGTATCTCTATTGAATTTCCTTCTATATGTAAATCCATATGTTGAGATTGTTTGCTACCAAATTTTCTCGGTTTAGCTCTTACTATTCCGTTAACTATTACTCTATCTCCTGGATTTACTTTTCCAGTTAAATCCCCTTCTAAAATTACGTCTATCTGCTGTGGTTGTTCTCCACCCCTTAGATTTTCAGGATACTCTTGGATTCTAATCCTCTGGCTATCGACAGTGTAGCTTTCTTCAGGCAGGAACAAAAATCTCTTGTTTTTACAAGCAGGACACTCATACGGCTGTTTCAGGGTTAACTCATCTTCCTGAATTACTTCCACCAATTTTCCACATTTTGTGCATGCAAAAACAGCTTTTACAACTCTTGGCCTAACTTCCGTAACTTTTCTAACTATCCCCTCTATAGCAACGAACTTGGATATGTGCTCGCTTCTCAAATCCCTTATCAAAACTCTTCTCGAAGCTGGAAGATTGTAAAATCTGACTTTACAACCTTCCAAGCTTACGTCGTGTATGTTTTCAGTTAGAGCAATACCCTCGTTAGCATGAGCTATTACCCTATCTGGACTTTCGAGTAATTCTTCGCCTAACTTTCCTTCCATGTATATCGAAAGGTCTTTTACGAAGTTGACGTGAAGGGATTTCTCCCCTCCGAACTCCATAGCGTCAGCTAACCTGTTTAACTCGTCTCTGTAGTACGTTTCGAAGAAGTCCTTCCATATTTGCGGAGAAGATAGCATCAATCGGAGATTACCGTAATGGTATTTACGTTTTTAGTGTAGTTGACGTCATGAAGTACATAGTAAAAACTGTATTGGGGATGGAATACATAGCCGCATCCCGCTTAAGAGATGAGGGAGTAAATGTAATCTCAATTAGGCCGTCTGGATTTCTCGGTCTGTTGATAGTTGAAGGTTATGAAGACAAACTGAATATACCAGAAGTCGAAAACTACATACCTGTTTTTGCTGAGTGTAACGCTGAAATAGAAGAAATAGTTAAGAAAGTCGAAGAAGTAGTTGAAGAAATACCAGTTGAAGGAACTTTCGACGTAAAAGCAAAGGTTAGAGGTAAGCACCCTTTTAAAAACAGAGACGTTACGAATGCTGTCGTTGATAGCTTAATTGGAAAATTAAAACTCGACTGGGTAAGTCCAGATGTAACTATTTGCGTGGAAGTAATTGGAAGTAAAGCATACATAGGTGTTGTAAAAGGAGTTTTAGAACATAGAAAGTACTTGGGAAAACCTGATTCCACAAAACTTTTCGGAAAAGTTAGCATCGTTCAAACGCCTTATTTGGAGAAAAAAGCTTACGAGTTTGGAGAAGCTGTAGGAAGGGCTGTACAGGCTTTTGAAGTTAAAGAACTTGTTATAGCCCCGTATGGTTACGTAAAAGCTTTTGAGCTTGAAGAATTTTTGAGAGGTGTTAAATCTGGACAGAAAAGTCGATTGGAAGTGCAGAAAAGAGCTTATTCCAGAGAAGTTAGAGAAACTGATGTTTTACTACAAGACCTCTATCAATGCGTTAGGGATAAGAGGAGGAGAAGAAATTTAATCTTAGTTACAGATCCAGCCGGAAAACCCGTTTACGAAGTTAGAGAGGAGCTTAAGAAGAAAGTAAAGTTCTGCGATGAAGTAGTTGTTTTAGCTGGAAGTAGATACGGAATTCCAAAAGGAATTTTTAGGTTTGCAGACTTCGTAATAGACTTAGCACCAAACGTAACTTTCGCAACGGAGCATACTATTCCAGCAATTCTGAGCGTTTTGGCAGAAATCGTATTAGACTCTGAAAACTTCACCGGTTAAACTGTCTATTACGGTTTTGCCGTCTATCCAGAAGACTTTGTACGCTTTAACTTCTTTTACGACTTCTACCTTAGGTTTCCACCAGCTTATTACCATTAAGTTACCCCAGCTTTCTGCAGCTTTTATTGCTATTTTTCTCGCTTCTCTTTCTTCAATTCTCTCTTTCATAGCTAAGCTTTCATCGACTTCCCACTCTTCAGTCGGTAAAATACACTCGCCTCTTTCAATTCCAGCTCTAATGCAGTCAACGTAGGCGAAGTAATTCATAACTTTTTCACTCATAAAAGCCCTTTTAAAGCTGAGTTTCAAGTGATAAGCTATCATGGGGTAGAGTACGAACGGTAATTCTGCTCTTTTTGTGGGTTTAAACACTTTAAACACTTTTACCTTTTTTACCTTCAACTTCTACCACCCTCATGCTAACGTCAACTGCTCTTGACGAGTGAGTTATCCATCCAGATGAGATTACATCAACCCCAGTTTTTGCGTAATCTACAACGTTATCTGGAGTTATTCTACCTGAAGCTTCTAAAATTGCGTCAGATACCTTTCTAACTTCAGATACTGCGAACTTTACTTCTTCTACACTCATGTTGTCAAGCATTACTATGTCTGCTCCAGCTAAAGCTGCTTTTACGGCATCTTTAACGCTATTAACTTCAACTTCTATTTTTTTAGTAAACGAAATTTTTACTGATTTTATAGCTTCTTCTAATTCAAAAAGCTTGAGGTGGTTATCTTTTAAGATTACGCAATCGGAAAGGCTCATTCTGTGTGGATCTCCCCCTCCATGAACGACTGCGAGTTTTTCAAATACTCTAAATCCGGGCGTTGTTTTTCTCGTGGCGGCTATTTTAACTCCATAATCTTTAACCATATCTACCAACTTCCTCGTAGCGGTTGCGATGCCACTCATTCTTTGTATAGCATTCAAAGCAGTTCTTTCAGCTAAGAAAACATCTGACGAGTTTCCTTCTACTACTATAATGACTTCTCCATTTTTCACAATTTCTCCATCTCTCTTTTCAACTACGACCTTGGCACCGCACACTTCAAAGCACGCCTCTGCAAGCTCAACTCCAGAAAGAACGAAGCTTTCTTTGGCAACTATCACTGCTTTTACCTCTCTATCTGGCAGAAATGTTATGTCTCCGTAAAATGCATCCTCTTCTATATACTTAGAGGCGTAACTCATCAGTAGAGATTTAGGTATCTTTATCTTTTTGTTAGCGATCACGTTCCCACCTTTAAAACTTCTGAAAGAGATTTAAGAAGCCTTATAACCGATAAAGCAGCTAAATAGCTCGTTTTTGGATTAGTAGGATGCTTCCTGTTTTTAACTCTAATAAATATTTCTCCAAATTCACCTTTAGCGGTAATTTCGTGAATGTTTTCTTTAACTTTCGGATCAGCAACAATTCTAACCTTTGTTCTCTCAAAACCGAGACAGGCTAAGCTCAGAGTGGCGGAGACGTTTACATTAGCTGGAAACAGCTTTACAGCCTCAAGAGCGTTGCCTTCAAACAAAACTTTTCTTTCTTTGACTTCCACTCCGAGGCTTTCAGGACTCTTTACCGTTGTCAGAGTTACTTCCTTAGCGTAGTCTTTTAAAGCCTTTAAAGCGTCTATTCCAGCAATAGCTCCAGAAGGTATGTATATTTTCCTACCGTGTTTTTCAGCCGTTTTAACGAGACTTTCCAAAAGTTCCCAATCGCTTAAAGCTCCTGAAGACATTACTACTAAATCTACGTATTTCAGCAGTTTAACGCAATCTCTAACAGCTTGCTGGGAAGCTGCCTCGACAGCAACATCGCAGTTTTTGCACATACGTTCAAACTCTTCAAAGCTCTTAGCAACCTTAGCACCAAATTTCTCAAAACTTAAAGCTTTTTCCAAGTTTCTGTCGTAAACAGCGTAAATTGAGTAATCCTTTCCAGAATTCTCTGCTATGGTTTTTCCAATAGCTCCACACCCGAGCAAACAGACCTTAATCATGTTTAACCCTCACTGCCTCAGTATATCAGTTCTTCAAGCATAGATTTTTCGAGAGCCATTTTTACCTCTCTTGCTATTCTCCTTCCAGCGTACATTGGTTCTCCGAACAGAACGTAGCTGTAAGGGGAGTAAGGTATTCCAACGTTACTCCCAGCTACTATTCTCGCAGATATTTCGAAAACGTACATTTCAGCTTTTTCGTCAAACACAGTCTCCAAGCAGAATGGTCCAACCATTCCCGGATAAGCTATTTTCTTTGACACCTCTACAACGCTGTACGCAGCTCTCAAAGCTTTTGCAAGTAAACTCTCTCTTAAAACAACTGGAAAATTACCTGTTACGGTATAAGTTACGTTTATTTTAGCCTTTAACTGTTCTTTTGCGGGAATTCTACCGATTCCATCAACATTTGATTCGTACCTCCTATCAACTGCTATGAGTTCAACTCTGTTTAAAACTGGAGAGTAGAAGAACGTTAGATAAACGTTTGTTCCTATGATGTATTCCTGAATAAAAGCGTTTTTTACATCTTCTTTGCTTATAATCCCTCTCATTACTAATTCCTTAGATTTCTCGTAAAAGTCTTCTGGAGAAGTTGCAAGAAAGTAGCCAGAACCGCCCCTCGCACCGGGGTATTTTACTATTACAAGTCTGTCTATTTCTTCAGGTTTGTAAACTCTTGGTAGCTTTAAGTTAGAATCAGTTAGCCACTTCCTCTGCTTTTCTCTGTCCATTTCCCACTCCATCAAAACTCTATTTCCGAACACCGGTACTTTTAATTCGTCAAGCTTGCCTATGTAGGCGTTGAAAGTTCCGTGAGGTATAAGCAAAGCTTCTTTTTCTATTAACTCTTCTTGAATTTTTTTATTCAGCAACTCGGAGTAGTCTTTTAACTCTATGACCTCGTCAGCCACACCAAAGGAATCGTAAATTATTCTTTCTCTCTCCCTGCAAAGGCAGATAGTTTTTAGCCCTTCATCCTTAGCCCCTCTAAGTATGTTTAAAGCTGAATGACTACCAAGAGTTGCAATTTTTACGTTTTTGTAATTGCTGACTACTTCAAGAATTTCACTCCTTTCCATAACGCCGGGTATAGAGTAGAGTAAAAAAGTATTTTTCTTAAATTTCTCCGAATATGCTCCTCACGTGTTTTATCAAACTTCTTTCAACCTTCTTTATTGTAGAAATGCTTATTTCCCTAGCAAGGGGGCAGAAGTCGTGTGCTACAGCTCTTCTCCTCTCTACATCGTATATAACTGGATAAAATTTACACCCTTCAGGCCTGTGTTTGTATATAGAACATCTACCATTTTCCAAGAAAAAGCAATGTCCGTTAACGTTTCTTAACACTCTTACTCCATCCACAACGATGCTAAACTCGTCTCTGTCAAATCCAAGTTTTTCTATTCTCTTTAAATCTCTTTCACTTAGTGGCATTTCAGTTTCGTAGCAACACTTGCAACAGTTTATTTCTACACATCTGACTTTGACTTCCATCGATTTACGTAAACCCAACAGATTTAAAACGTTAGCACGACAAAAGTCTGATGCTCGAAGTGGTAATTTCTGACTTAAAACTCGAAAATCCGGTAATACTCGCAAGTGGAATACTGGGTAGTAAGTGGTCATCTCTCGCAAAAGTTGCCGAGTTTTCTGGAGCGATAGTAGCTAAGTCGGTTGGATTGAATAGTAGAGAAGGTTACAAAAATCCAGTAGTTTTGAATCAAGAATGCAGCATAGTTAACGCAGTTGGTTTAGCTTCTCCCGGAGCAAAAGAGTTCTCGAAAGAGTTAGAAAAACTTTTTAAGGTTACAAACAAGCCTTTAATCGTCAGTTTGTTCGCTCAAAGTTCCGAGGAGTTTTCATCTCTTCCAAATTACTTTCCTTTCGCCTCAGCTTTCGAGTTAAACCTTTCATGTCCTCACGCGGAAAAGCTTGGAATGGCAATAGGAGTTGATGAAAAAGCTGTAAAGGATTGCATTAAGGCTGTAAAAGAAGTTACGGACAAGCCAGTTTTCGCAAAGTTAACACCGAACGTAACGGATATAACTAAAATAGGAATAGCGGCGGAAAAAGGAGGAGCTGATGCAGTTGTTGCAGTCAATACCTTTAAAGCGATATCCATAGATGTGGTGAGTAGAAAACCCGTTTTAAGTAACGTTAAAGGTGGGTTGAGTGGAAAGGCAATAAAACCCTTAGCTCTCAGGTGTGTCTGGGACCTCTACGAAGTGTTGGATATACCTATAATAGGTTGTGGCGGTATAAGCAACTGGAAAGACGTTGTAGAGTTCATTTTAGCGGGAGCTATAGCAGTTCAAGTCGGTTCAGCTTTTTATGAAAGCTACAGGGCTGTGGAGGGGATAGTTAAAGGACTTAATGATTACTTGAGCTATACGGGTGAAAAAATTGAAGAATTAGTCGGTCTTGCACATGGAGGTGTGTGAATTTGTACTGCGTTAAAGTCGCAGAAGTAAATAAAATGTGCAGAGATGTCGTTGAAATCGTATTTGATAGAGACTTGAGGGGTTATCCTGGACAGTTTGTAATGCTAAACGTTTTTGGATACGAAGAAATTCCTTTAAGTCTGTCTTCACCAAAGAGTTTGACAGTTAAAGGAGTTGGAAAAACTACAAAAGCTTTGCTTAACTCAAAAAAGGGCGATGTTTTTGGAGTAAGAGGCCCGTTTGGCAGGCCATTTAGCCTGCCGAGTGTAGATGAGAAAGTTTACTTAGTTGCTGGGGGAATAGGAATAGCTCCTCTAAACTATTTATATCAAACGCTAAAAGATGAATTCGAAGTTATTGCAATTCACGGAATTAGGTGTAAAGATGAGATCATGTACGACTACCCCGAAATTGCTACAGATGACGGAAGTGCTGGCTTTAAAGGAAACGCCGTAGAGCTATTTCTAAGAATTGCTGACTTTGAAGAAAAAATGAGAGTTTACTCCTGTGGACCAAAACCAATGCTTTTAAACCTCTACAAAGCTATGAAGAAAAGAAACTTGTTAGATTGCCTTGAAATCTCTCTTGAAAACTACATGAAGTGTGGTATAGGAATTTGCGGGTCTTGCGTAACTGAATGTGGAAAGAGAGTTTGTAAGGACGGTCCAGTGTTTAAAGGTATAGATATAATCTTTTAAAATTTAAAAATCAAATTTAAAAAGCTTTAATATTGAATTTAATTTTGGAACGCTATATGAATACTTAATTTCTGCGTATTCTTTGGCTAAGGTTTTTACTTCCTCGCTAACGTCTTTACCTTC
>JALSQI010000022.1 GCA_026985525.1 Archaeoglobaceae archaeon | reverse complement strand
GTTAGAGCCAGAGAGAGTCAAGTTAGTAGAGCTGGCGATTTCCGATTACGACAAAATACCTGAAATAATTAACAGCTTTGTTGAGGAGATAAAGCAGGTAGGGCCTAACCCGTATAAGGGGTTCTAAGGGGGTGGTGTTTTTGGATGTAGAGGAAATGTTAGAAACTTACTTCGAGAGAATTGGAGAAATACCGAATTCGGATAGATTTATACAATGCATACAGTGCGGCACATGTGGAGGTTCCTGTCCTTACGGAATGGGAACTCTCTTCACTCCGAGAAGAATGATTCTTGCAGTTAGAGCAGGAATAGTCGATGAAGTGTTGAGTAGTGGAGCTCAGTGGCTATGCACTTCTTGCTTCACTTGCAGTTTGAGGTGTCCAAGTCAGATACCAATTACTGACGCCATAATTCCGGCTTTAAGGGAGCTTTCTCTACTTGAAGGAAATCCTCCAGAGGAGTTAGCTGCAGCTTTAATGAACATAGCGAGATATGGCAATTCTTTTAGAGAATCTCCAAGAAAAAGAGATAAGTGGATAAAAGAAGTTGACTTCGAAGTACCTTTGATTTCGAAGAAAAAGAAGGCAGAATATCTCTTTGTAACGGAGTGTTTTGGAGCTTACCACAGGAGGTGCAAAGAGATAACGAAAGCTTTTGCAAAAGTTATGCATATACTGGGAGTTGACTTTGCGATTTTGGGCAACGAAGAAAGGTGCATTGGAGATTTAGTCAGACTTTGCGGAGAGTTCGGTCTTTTCGAGGATTTAGTGGAGAAAAACATAAGAGTGTTCGAAAAGTATGAGTTCGACAAAATAGTAACTCACGATGCGCACGCTTACAACGCTTTGCTGAGAGAGTATCCAAAATTCGGTTTTGAAAAAGAAGTAGTTCACCACACTCAGTTTCTCTACAACGAACTCGAAAAGCTGAAAGAGCTGTTTGGAAAATTAGACTACACTGTAACGTATCACGACTCCTGCTACGTTGGTAGAAGAAACGGAATTTACGAAGAGCCGAGAGAAGTGTTGAAAGCTATACCGGGAGTTAAGTTCGTTGAGATGAGGAGAATTAAAGAAAATGCACTGTGCTGTGGAGGAGGGGGAGGAGGAGTTTGGCTCGACTCGTTTATCAAAGAACACATAAAGGAGAGGCCAGCAGAGAGCAGAGTTAAAGAGGCCGCTTCTGTTGGAGCTGAAGTCCTCGTAACAGCCTGTACTCTCGACGTTCCTATGTTTGAAGACGCTCTAAAAGTTACCGGACTTGAAGGACAGCTTGAAGTTAAAGACATTTCCGAAATAGTTCTTGAAGCTATAGAAAGTTAAGTTGGAGGTGTTGTTATGAGGATCTGTGCAGTGCTAAGACTTGTTCCAGACCTCGTGGAAGAGCTTGAAGTTGAGGAGAATGAAGTAATTCCTTTTAGATACATGCCAAACGAGAGAGACGAGCACGCTGTGGAAGAAGCTTTAATCTTAAAAGAGAAAACTGGAGCTGAAGTTGAGGTTTTGGGGATAGCTGATCCCGATAACGAGGCTGATATAGATGAAGGACTTGGGATGGCTGCTGCTAAAGGAGCTGACAAGTTGTACAAAGTAATCTTAGATAGGCCAAGCTATAAAAGGGCAGAATTGGCAAAAGCTCTGGCAGAATTTCTGTCAGACAAGAATTACGACTTGATTTTAACTGG
This sequence comes from Archaeoglobaceae archaeon, assembly GCA_026985525.1. GTDB lineage: Archaea > Halobacteriota > Archaeoglobi > Archaeoglobales > Archaeoglobaceae > WAPX01. The sequence continues at coordinate 46,621 of JALSQI010000022.1, read as the reverse complement.
AATTCAAGCTATAGATTCCTTTGCTGGAAACTTAGGTGGTATGCTCGCTAAGAATTTGGGAATACCTTACATCGGAGGAGTAGTAGAAGTAAACATCTCAGATGGAGAAGTAGTAGTAAAAAAGGAGTTGGGTGGAGGGTTGCTGGCTGAATACAGGCTTTCGACTCCTGCAGTTGTGAGCATAGTTTCAGCTGAAAGACCATTGAAGTTCGTTCCTTTCACCAAGCTCAGACAGGCGATGAAGAAGGCAGAGATAGAGGAAGTAGAACTGGAGCTTCCAGAATTTGAAGGCATAGAAGTCGTTAGATACGAAGTGCCACCAGAACCAGAAATAACCCTAATTGAAGGAGATGTTGAAGAGGTTGCAGACAAACTGATAGAAGCTCTGAAAGAAATATCAGTTCTGTGAGGTGGTAATAATGAAAGTCCTCGTTTTCGGCGAAGTAATTGATGGGGAAGTGCAGAACATAACTTACGAGTTAGTTGCGTGTGCAAAAAAGCTTGGAGAGCCAGTAACTCTAATAACGAGTGATGCAGACGTTAGCAACATAGATGGAAGAGTAATAAAAGTTAACGCCGGAGAGATAAGTCCGTGGCATTACAGAATAGTCGAGAAAGTTATTGAAAAAGAAAAACCGGATGTAATACTTTTTGGCAACACTTCTTGTGGCGTTGATATAGCATCTCAGCTTTCAGCGAACATGCCAGTTGCAACTTCTGCTTACGAAGTCGAAAGTGAAGATGGTAGTATTAAAGTAAAATCTCTATCTTACGGTGGAAAAGTAATAGTCGAGTTAAAGCTTGAAACACCTGCCATCGTAGTTCTAAACTCTGGTAGTTACGATGCCGAGGAAGGCAAGGGTAAAGCGAGCGTAGAGGAGTTAGAAATAGAAGTTGAAAAGGACTCCGAGTTCATTGGTTACATAAAGCCGGCAGAAGAGGATGTTGACATATCAAAAGCTGAAATAGTAGTTTCAGTAGGAAGAGGTATTGGAGACGAAGCTAACATAGAAATGGCTGAAGAACTTGCAGAACTACTCGGAGGAGTAGTTGCTGGTTCGAGACCAGTAATAGATCAGGGATGGTTACCTAAGACAAGGCAGGTTGGTAGAAGTGGAAAAACGGTTACGGGCAAACTTTACCTCGCGCTGGGTATAAGCGGAGCTACGGAGCATGTAGAAGGAGTTAAAGCCAAGAACGTTTTAGCAGTTAACACAGATAAAACTGCTCCGATTTTCAGAATTTCTCGATATGGTGTCGTAGCAGACGTAAACGAGCTGTTACCCGTACTCATAGACAAGATAAAAGAGATCAAGGAGGGTTAAAGTTGCTGAGGATAGGCGTTTACGTCTGTCACTGCGGTAGAAACATAGCGGATAAAGTGAACATTAAAGAAGTTGTAGAATTCGCTAAAAAGCTTGATGGAGTTGTTGTTGCGAGAGATTACAAGTACATGTGCTCTGATCCGGGACAGGATTTAATAGTCAAAGACGTAAAAGAGTACAAACTCAACAGAGTTGTAGTTGCGGCATGTAGCCCAAATCTACACGAAAAAACTTTCAGAAATGCGTGCAAAAGAGCGGGCTTAAACCCCTTCCTTTTTTACATGGCTAACATAAGAGAACTCGACGCTTGGGTCACTGAAGATCCAAAAAAAGCTACTGAGAAAGCCAAGAGATTTATAAAAGCCGTAGTTAACAGAGTAAAGCTTCAGAAAGAGCTTGAAGTTGGTAAAACGAAAATAAAATCAAGTGTCCTCGTAATTGGTGGAGGTATTGCTGGAATATCTGCAGCTTTAACATTAGCAGATGCAGGAGTTCACGTTTACCTCGTTGAAAGACAGCCAAGCATAGGAGGGAACATGGCAAAATTCGACAAAACTTTTCCAACCCTCGACTGTTCAGCTTGCATACTAACGCCTAAGATGACGTCCGTTAAAGCACATCCAAACATAACCCTGCTGACTTACAGTGAAGTCGCAAAAGTTGAAGGTTATGTAGGTAATTTTCACGTTAGAGTTATAAAGAAGCCACGTTACGTTAGAGAAGACTTATGCACTGGATGTTATCAATGCGTAGAAGACTGCTTGTTTACAGAACCCGTTTTTCCGTCCGAATTCGACGAAGGAATTGGTAAGAGAAAACCAGTACACATACCTTTTCCCCAAGCAGTACCTCTCGTTCCGACAATCGATGGAAGCATGTGTATGTGGCTCTCCGCAAGAAAATGTCCCAAGTACTGCGTAGAGGCTTGTGAACCCAATGCAGTAGACTTTAACATGGGAATGGAAGTAGTTGAATTCGACGTTGGTGCTATAATAGTAGCTACTGGATACAAACCATTTGATCCATCTAAAATACCTCAGTACGGCTACGGAATTTACGATAACGTTTACACATCCCTACAAGTTGAGAGGATGCTCAGCTCTACTGGGCCTACGGGTGGTGAGGTTTTACTGAAAGATGGTAGAAAACCAGAAAGGGTTGCAATAATTCACTGCGTTGGTAGCAGAGATGAAAACTACAACAGGTATTGTTCTAAGGTTTGCTGCATGTACTCAATAAAGCTCGCACACCTGATAAAAGAGAGAAGTGGAGCAGAAGTATTTAACTTCTACATAGACGTGAGAGCTGCTGGAAAAGCTTACGAAGAATTTTACAAGAGAGTGCTTAGCGAAGGCGTTTACTTCGTTAGAGGAAGAGTTGCGTACGTTACAGATATACCTGAAAGCGAAGAAGAAGAAAAAGAGGTTGAGAAAGGTAGATTGATAGTAGTCGTTGAAGACACTTTACTTGGCAAAGTAAGAAGGATACCAGTAGATATGGTCGTTCTTTCAGTAGGCTTGGAACCATCGGAAGGTGGGGAATACATAAAGAAGGTCTTAAAGCTTTCCTGCTCAGCTGATGGATGGTTTGCCGAAAGGCATCCAAAGTTAGCTCCTGTAGCCACGAATACTGAAGGTATATTCATAGCTGGGTGCGCTCAGGGGCCAAAAGATATACCTGAGACAGTAGCTCAGGCACAGGCAGCTGCTGGAGAAGTTCTTTCCCTAATACAAAGAGGAGAAATTGAGCTCGAACCAAACGTTGCTTACGTTGAAAAAGAAAAGTGTACTGGATGTGGTATTTGCGTACCGCTCTGCCCATTTAATGCAATAAGTTTGAAGATGGATGAAAACGGAAAGCTTAGATCTGAGATAAACCCAGCATTGTGTCAGGGATGCGGAACTTGCGTCGCTGCTTGTCCGAGTAAAGCCATAAACCAACACCTATTCAGTAGAGAAGAAATTATAGCTGAAATAACAGCACTCGTAAAAGATTAAATTTATTTTTACCTATTCGGTTATCGATACTTTTATATGTTATTCGGTTACCGAACGGATGCGTGAAAGAAAAAGTAAGCGAGAAAGATAGCTGGTTAGCACTGATACCCGTTGGAATGGGGCTTTTCATGGTATTACTTGATGCAAGTGTTTTAAGAGTGGCTCTACCAAAGATAACTCAGGACTTCCACGCAACGATGTCAGATGTCCAGTGGATTTCGAATTCCTACACGCTCACTATGGTTTCGCTATTAGTACTTGCAGGCAGAATAGGAGATGTCGTTAGAAGAGATAAATATTTTATATCTGCTATGGCTATTTTTACGTTTAGCAGTTTTCTGTGCGCTCAGGCGTGGAACGTGGCATCTCTAATTTTTTTCAGAGCTATTCAAGCTGTGGGAGGGGCTATGCTAAGCAGTAACGTACTTGCAATAATTACAGAACTATTCCCTCCGGGAAAAAGAGGAATGGCTATGGGAATAAACTCGGTTATGACTGCGTCGAGTTTTACTCTTGGACCAATAATAGGTGGATGGTTAACAACTAACTTGAGCTGGCACTGGGTTTTTTACATAAACGTTCCAGTGGGTATAATATCTATAATCCTCGCTTCAACTCTTTTACCACCTCTCGAAGCTAAGGAGAGAGTGCCTATAGATTTCTCTGGAGCTGTTCTTCTCGGCATAAGTCTGGCTTTGATAACTCTCGGAATAACTAATGGCAGAGTTTGGGGTTGGTGGAGCAGAAAAACTATCGCCTGTTTTATAGTTTCTATACCCTACGCCTTCGCTTTTCTTATTAGAGAGCTGAATTGCGACTACCCAATATTAGATTTAAGCCTTTTTAAAGTTAGAAATTTTAGCGTGAGTATATTAGCAATTTCTATCCTTTTCTTCGGTTTATCGGCATCTCTCTTCGTTTTACCTTACTTTTTACAGGGAATAAAGTCGTTAACAGCTGAAGAGTCGGGATACTGGATGGTATCTATACCTCTGCTAAACACACTTTTTGCTCCACTCGCCGGAAGGCTAAGTGATGAGATAAATCCAAAGTATTTAATGTGCTTAGGCCCTTTATTCTTTGCTTTAAGCCTTCACTTTCTGAGAAACGTGGGGATTGACGTGAATTACTGGACTTTCTTCTTCGAGTTGATACCTATGGGTATTGGCATGGGATTGCTAATGTCACCATCTTACAACGTCATGATGGGTTCTGTGCCGAGAGAGAAAGTAGGAATGGCAAACGGCACTGTTAGGTCGATAAACACACTCTCCCAAGCAATGGGAGTAGCAGTTGGAGGCGTTTTAATAGCTAACAGAATGGACGAATTAACTGGTTACGGAAACTTTCTTCCAGATCCGGGAACGATGAACTTGCTCAAAGTTATGACTAAAAGCAACCCTCTACCTCTAATATCTCTCGTTAGTGGTTTCGTTGATAGCATGCATTACGTCTTCTCAATTGTCGTGTGGTTACCCATTGTAAGCTCTATTATGATCCTCCTTCTCGTCGAGTAGTTTTATAGATTCTATTTTATGAATTTTAGTAATAATGCTCAGTTTAATTATGAGAAGACAGAAAATTAGATATATCGCGTTGGATTAGCAATTATCTGTTCTGAAAGGTGATGAACCATGGTCAAACGAGCGAAACTAGTTAACGACATAGTCGAGCTTGTGCCAATACTGTATTTGTTTTCAACTAAGCTCTACAGAGACGTTTACGAAACTCTGCTTAGTGAGTGGCTGACGATGGATGAACTAGTGGAAAGGTTTGGTGAAGGTGTAGAGGAAGCGTTGAAAATACTAAAGAGTGCTGGAATGCTAAACATGAAGTGGAGAATGCCCTCCTCACCTTCAGAACAACCAAAGAAAGAGTACCACGTTAGCTACACTCACCTAAGTGCTAACTTTTACATATCTCTAAAAGACTTTAACAAAATACTAGAGGTGGTGTTCATGCCAGATGACGAGTTTGAAAAGATCGTAAACGACATAATAGAAGAGATCAAAGCTGGAAGGATGTCAGTACCACACATAAGCAGAAGCTTAGGACTGGAGGGATTAGTAATAAGGGCTGCAGCAAAGAGGTCTTTAAAGCTAAACGTTAAAGGACAGTTAGTGGAGCTCGCGAAAGAAGAAGAACTTTAAGAAATGAAGGAAAAAAACCTGAGAGATGTTTTGAACAGGCTTAAGTGGGATAGCAATTTTGATTTTTCGGAAGTAGAAGTTGTTTACGTTGACAGAGCAACAGGTCTGGCGAAGATATACGGTTTTGAGATAGAGGATATAGGTCACAAGTTTTTATTTCTCAAAGGAGACGTAATGATTCCCATGCACAGAGTAGTAGAAATTAGATATGCTGGAAAAGTCGTGTGGAAAAAGGTATGAAAGTTGCCATAGAGACGTACGGCTGTACGATGAATCAAGCGGATTCTGATATAATGAGGTGTGAACTGTTTAGGCAGGGATTCGAAATCGTTCCAGTTGAAGAAGCAGAAGTAGTAGTTTTGAACTCTTGTGGAGTAGTGGAATATACTGAAAAAAAGATAATTAAAAGAGCGATTGAATTGAAAAAAAGAGGAAAAAAAGTAGTAATTGCAGGCTGTCTTCCCAGAATTTCGAGTAAAAAGGTTAGAGAAGTCGCAGATTCAGCTATAAGCCCTGACAACGTATTAGACGTATGTAACGCTGTTATAGCAGCTGTTAAGGATGAGAAGTATTTCAACATAGCCAAAACGGAATTAGAAAAAGCAAACTTGTGCAAGTACAGGCTTAAAACCGATAGAAGCGGGGCTGTTACGGGAATAGCAATCGTTTCAATAGCAGAAGGGTGTACGGGCAAATGTACTTTTTGTGCCACCAGATTTGCGAGGGGAAAGCTGAAGTCCTATAGAATCGAATCAATAGTCGAAGAAGTGAAGAAAGCTGTTAAACAAGGTTTCGTTGAAATACAGCTAACTTCTCAAGATACAGGTGCTTACGGTCTCGATAAGTACAACAAGTACGCTTTACCGGAGTTACTTGAAAAAATAGCGTCTATTGACGGAGAGTTTATGGTAAGAGTTGGTATGATGAATCCTCGCCATGCCTATGAAATGCTTGACGATTTGATAAATGCCTATGCGAGTGATAAGATCTACAAATTTATGCATGTACCAGTACAAAGTGGTGATGAGAAAATATTGGAGGCTATGAACAGAAGTCACGGCGTAGAAGAGTACTTCGAAGTGGTTTCTGCTTTTAGAAAAGAGTTTGACAAAACAGATTCTATGATTTCAACTGACATAATAGTAGGATTTCCGGGAGAAGACGATGAGGCTTTTCACAAGAGTTTAAACCTAATTAAAGATAGCAAACCTGATTTAGTTAACGTCACAAGGTATTCTGCGAGAAAAGGAACTCCCGCATACAGGCTAAAGGATATGCCAGATTGGATAAAAAAAGATAGGTCGAGGGCTATAACGAGGCTTGCAGAAAAAATAAAAGAGAAGAGAAACAAAAGAATAGTTGGTAAAACTATAAACGTCCTCGTAACGAAGTTAGGTTCGAAAGTCCTAACGAGGTATTTATCTTACAGACCCGTTGTTTTGAAAAGTGAGAGTGAAATTGAGCGTGATAAGTTTAAAATTGGTAAAAAGATTAAAGTAAAAGTAGTTGATTGCACTTCAACGCACCTAAGAGGTGAATTAGTTGAAAGTGACGTTTCTGGGTACGGGAACTGCTGACAGTTTTGAAAAGGCTCAGAGTTGTGTAATGTTCGAAAAACACAAATCAGATTGTATAATCGTCGATGTTGGAAACGGATGCCTTTTGAGATTGGGAGAAGTAAACAAAAAACCATTCGATGTCAAAGCAGTTCTGGTTACCCACACACACATAGATCACACGGGAGATTTACTACCCCTTTTAAAAGCAAGGTGGTTAAGTGGAGTAAAAGAAGAATTAGTGATATTTGCACCCTACGGTTTTAAAAACTGGTTTCAGTCCCAGCTTGAATCGAATCCGTACTTAAGAGAAAAGTTGAGATACGAGATAATCGAAGTCGGAGAAGAAAAATTTGAAGTTTGTGGGTTTAAAGTAGAGAGCGTTATCACTAAGCACTCTGTCGAGAGTAGAGGATACATAGTAGATGGAGTTCTCGTTACGGGAGACACTTCCCCCTTCAAAGAACTCTACGAAAAGGACTTTGAAGTTGTAATTCACGAGCTTTCTCTTCCCTCAGGATTTTCTACAACCCACACAACTCCTGACAACTTGGTGCAGTTTTCAGATCTGCTAAAAGATAAAATAGTTTACTTTACACACATTTATCCCCAAACTCTCGAAAAAATAGATGAAGTCATAAAAAAAATTGGATTTGGAAAAGTAGTTTCTGACTTAGAGTGGTTTATAAGGGGGTAGAAGAACGAATGATACGTTTTATGTTTATATTGCTTTCGCTCTGTTTATTGTTTGTCCGAGAATGGCAGGTATGATTAATATCATCAAAGCGAACTTAGAGACTCTAATAATCGCAATTTTTCTAATTATTTGGTGTTAGGTGTCTTTAATTTCAAATTTAATTTGAAAGACATCATATCATAATTTACAATACAAATTAAATTAAATAATAAGGATAGAATATTTAAAAAAACAAAACTTAAACAAACATAACTCCTTTTAGCTCGAAGGGTTTGCTTTGCTTCTTCATAACTTTCTCAACCGCTTTTACGAAGTCCTTCATGCATACCTTAGTTCTATTATCCCTTATAGCCAGCATTCCTGCCTCAGTAACTATTGCTTTTATGTCCGCTCCACTCGCTCCCTCAGTTATACTTGCCAGTTCATTTAAATCTACATCACTATCTATTTTCATGCCTCTCGTGTGAATCTTAAATATAGCCAATCTTCCTTCGTGATTTGGTAACGGAGTTTCTATTATTCTATCGAACCTACCCGGCCTAAGTATTGCTGGATCGAGTATGTCTATCCTGTTAGTTGCTCCTATTATTTTTATATCGCCTCTCGGATCAAATCCATCCATTTCAGCTAACAACTGCATAAGAGTTCTTTGCACTTCTCTATCGCCACTTGTATCGCTATTAGTTCTTTTTGCTGCTATTGCATCTATTTCGTCTATGAATATTATAGATGGGGCTTTCTCTTTCGCTAACTGGAATACTTCTCTAACAAGCCTCGCCCCTTCACCTATGTACTTCTGAACGAACTCACTTCCAACAACTCTTATAAATGTAGCATTCGTCTGATTCGCGACAGCTTTTGCAAGCAAAGTTTTACCAGTACCCGGTGGTCCGTAGAGCAAAACACCTTTTGGCGGTTCTATGCCAACTTCTTTAAATAAATCTGGCTTAAGAAGTGGTAGTTCTATAGCCTCCCTTATCTCCTCAATTTGGCTTTCCAATCCGCCTATGTCCTCGTAAGTAACGTTTGGCTTCTCTTCTACTTCAAATCCGTAAACTGCTGGGTCTTTTGGAGATGGCAATACGCTTACGACGGCAAGGGTTTGCTGGTTCATCGCAACTCTTACTCCCGGTTTCAAATCTTCTTTTCCTATGCTATTAGACGTGTGAACGACGAACTTCGGGCCAGTAGAAGATTTAACTACAACTCTTCCGTCATCCAATACATCGGAGATAACACCAACGAGTAAAGGTGGAGATCTCAACCTTTCGATTTCACTTCTAAGCCTTCTAACTTCTCTCTCATACCTTATTCTTTCGGATTCAACAAATCTTTTTTCATCTTCAAGTTTTCTGTAAAGTTCCTTAAGCCTTACGTATTCTTCTTCAAGCTGTTTGAGCCTGTCCAACAAGTATTCCGAAACGTTAACGTCCTTAGGATATTCTTTAATCACGTCATCGTCACTATCCACTCTCATACCCCCAATTCTTTCAGGTTTTATCATTTTTAAACCTTCCCCTTTTATTAAGTTTCTGCCGATTTTACAACACCTTAAAAAAGTATATACGTTTTGCATCTCCATTACTTTCGGGGATCGTGATGGAGTGTGAGATTTGCGGAAGAGAAATTAAAGGCAGAAGTTACACTATAATAGTTGAAGGAAGCGAAATGGTGGTGTGTGCCAAGTGCAAAGAATATGGGTCAGAAAAACCTTATACAGAAGTTAAAAAGATAACAATAAAGAAAAAAGTTAAGGAACAAAAGCCAATAGAATTTGTAGAAGAGCTAATAGAAAACTTTAGCCAAGTCATAAGAAGAGAAAGAGAAAAGAGAGGCTGGAGTCAAGCAGAATTAGCTAAAAAAATTCAAGAAAAAGAGTCTCTTATCAGAAAAATAGAAAATGGAGAAATAACGCCAGAACCAGACGTAGTTGAAAAGCTCGAAAAGCTGTTCGACATAAAGCTGAGGGAAAAAGTTCCAGAAGTTAAAGTCGAACTGAAAAAAAGCAATCTCAAGCCAACTCTTGGAGATGTTGTAGTGATAAGAAAGAAAAAGAGATAACATGCCAATAGAAGTATTCGTAAGCGAAAAAGAATTAAAAATCGCCGATTCTGCAGTAAAAGTAGCTCAAGAATTGATAAAAAAGGGATATCAGGAAAAACAAGTTGTTCAAAAAGTTAAAAAAATTATTAAAAAAATCAATATTCCTTTTTCGGCTAAGGACGCTTACATTGCGGCAAGGATAAGATTGAAAGCAAAAGAAAAGTTTGGTATTTTGGCGGAAAGACTTTTTTTCGACGAAAGTGGATACAGGTATTCCACTCCATCCATCGTTGCGGAGTATAGGGCTGATAGAATTAAATGTGGGGTTGCTGACGTTAGCTGTGGTGCTGGAATGCAACTTGCTTTTTTTGGATTTAAAGGTTTTAGTGAGGGCGTAGAAATTGACAAGAAGAGAGCTTTTTTAGCGGCAATGAACGTTCAATCCCTCAACTCCAACGCTACGGTTTACTGGGGTGACGCTTTTGAATTCAAAACTTCTATGGAAATCGTATTTTCCGATCCCGCAAGGCCAGAAAGTGAAGAAGTTAGAACCCTTTCAAGCTTAAAACCCAATCCTTTAAAGTTAATAGAGAGGTTTAGTAAAAAACAATTCGTCTTTGAGTTGCCACCTCAGATGCCTCCGGAAAGAGTAAACATCGAAGGAGAGAAAGAGTACACTTCTTTAAGCTTTAGGCTAAACAGGTTAGCACTTTACACTGGAGAACTTGGAAGTTGTGACGTCTCTGCCGTATCCCTTCCATCGAGGGAGAGAGTTACGAGCGATGACGAAAAATTAAAACTAAGAAAGGGTAGAGTTGGAGACACAATTGCAGAAGTTGATAGAACTGTAACGCACTCAGGATTATTAGAAAATCTCGCTGGAAAACTCGGACTTGAGGCTGAAATAATCCATTCCGACGGAAGGAGAACTCTTCTATCTGTAAGAAATGTAGTAGAATCTGCTTTTTTGAGGTATTACGAGGTAATTTTTACAGCTAATAGCATTTCCGAGTGCGCGAAGGAATTGAAAAAAGAAGGAGCGGGAAAAGCAACAATTAGATTTCAGATATCCCCAAACAAGTACTGGGAGCTCAGAAAAAAGCTTGAAAAAGATTTAAAAGGAGAAAAAAAGTTTCACATCTTCAAAATTGGCGATTTGTTCGTTGGCTGTTTACCTCACTCAGGTACGAACTTCGTGCAGTAGTATATTATTCCCGATTCGCCTTCTTCTCCACACTTTCTAAAAGCAGCTTTGACTTTCATTCCAACTCTAACTTCTTCTGGTCTGCATACGAGCTGGGCTGTTATCATTGGCCCCTCTTCAAGCTTTACTAATGCTATGACGTAAGGTTTTTGTTCTTTCATGTTTTCCGGCACTTCGTGAACGACTGAATAGCTTACGACTTCACCCCTTCCACTAAACTTAACTTCCACGATCTTGCTCTTTCTCCTGCACTTTGTGCAAAAATTCCTTGGTGGATAGTAGTAAGTACCGCAGTTTTCACACTTCGTACCTATTAAATTGTACCTATACTTTATCTTCCTCCAGAATCTGGGTAGCAATTCAATCCCTCCTGAATACGGTAACTACGGCAGTTGCACCCGTTCCACCAATGTTGAGAGTTAAGCCCGTTTCGGCATCGACTTGTCTCTCCTTAGCGTCTCCTCTAAGCTGTAGTACGATTTCCACAGCCTGTCTTATACCAGTTGCTCCAGCGGCGTGTCCGCAGGCTTTTAACCCCCCCGAAGGGTTTACTGGAATGTCTCCATCCAATTCAGTAACGCCCTCTCTTATTAATTCAGCACCTCTACCTTTTTCAACGAATCCCAAGTCCTCGTAAGCCATTATTTCTGCTATGGTGTAAGAGTCGTGAACTTCTGCTACATCTATGTCCTTAGCTTCTACACCAGCTTTTTTATAAGCCTCTCTTGCCGCAAAAACGATTGCGTCCATAGTAGTTGGATCCCTCCTACTACTCAAAGCGATGTAATCGCAAGCCTGAGCACTTGAAGAAATGTAAATTGGCGTGTCCGTGTAATTCTTTGCGACTTCCTCACTCGCCAAAATCACAACCGCAGCCCCATCTGAAACTGGTGCACAGTCGAACATTCTGAGAGGTTCTGCTACGTAAGGAGAGTTCATAACTACGTCTATGCTTATTTCCCTCCTAAACTGAGCTTTTGGATTTTTTGTAGCATTTTTATGATTTTTCACGCTTACCATAGCCAAGTCCTCAGCTCTTGTCCCGTACTTCTCCATGTGCATTCTTGCCATCATTGCAAAAAGAGATGCGAGAGTTGCTCCGTTAAAAACTTCCCACTCTCTATCAACTCCTGAAGAGAGTATCTCTACGGCTTTTTCACCAACATCCGTAACTTTTTCAGCTCCAGCTGCTATGACTATGTCGTGCAAACCCGAAGCTACGGCTAAGTAAGCCTGCCTCAAAGCTAAACCACCGCTCGCATCAGCACCTTCAACTCTCGTGCACGGTATGTGCAACTCAGCTAAGCCTGAGTAATCAGCTATCAAAGCGGCTATGTGTTCTTGAGCTAAAAACCTACCACCGCTCATGTTTCCTACGTACATAGCTTCTATTTCTCTCCCTTCTAACCCAGCATCTTCTATAGCTTCAATACCAGCTGAAAGAACTATGTCTCTAAAACTGTAGTCCCAAAGCTCTCCGAATTTACTCTGTCCAACTCCTATTACAGCCACTTTTCTCATCCTATCACCCTGGCATCTTTATTTTTCTTCTCAACTTGACATACATTCCGTAATCCACGAAAATTCCCTTCTCTATTTTCTCCCAGACTCCCGGTTTCCTCTCAATATCCTCTATTCTATCCGTCACTCTTAAAACGAAAGCGTCACTTCCAGCCCCAGAACCAAAAGATACGAGTAGTATTAAGTCTCCTTCTTTCGCAACATCGAGAGTTGCTGCAAGCCCTAAGAGTGATGAACCGGAATAAGTATTGCCAATGTAAGGTACAACAAGTCCGGGAGAGATCTGTTCCTTAGAAAATCCCAACATCTTAGCTACTCTCGCTGGAAACTTTCCGTTTGGCTGGTGGAATACAGCGTAGCTGAAATCCGATGGTTTTAACTCAGTAATCTCCATAATCTTCTTTGCCGCCGACGTTATGTGCCTAAAATACGCCGGCTGTCCGGTAAATCTACCACCATGCTTCGGATAAGGTTGTCCTTCTCTTCTCCAGAAATCAGGCGTGTCTGACGTGAAGGAAAGTGTGCATTCTATTTCAGCTATAACTCCTTTATCCCCAATTACGTAAGCAGCTCCTCCAGCAGAAGCGGAATACTCTAAAGCATCACCCGGAGCTCCTTGGCTCGTATCCGCACCTATTGCGAGGCCATATCTAATCATTTTCGATTTGACCATCGCGTAGCATATCTGCATTCCAGCAGTTCCGGCTTTACAAGCGAATTCTAAATCCGCCGCAAAGTAGTAGTTTCCAGCCCCTATCGCTTCTCCAACTATGGTTGCGGTTGGCTTTACTGCGTAGGGATGACTTTCGCTTCCAACGTAAATGGCATCTACTTGCTCAGGATCTATTTTAGCTCTGAAAATAGCTTCCCTCGCAGCTTCAACCGCTATAGTTGCTGTATCCTCGTCAATATCCGGTATAGATTTTTGTTTTATTCCCAATCCTCTCGATATGCTCTCCCCATCTTCGCCCCATATTCTGGCTATTTCTTCAGCCTTTATTCTATAAATTGGTATGTACGTTCCGTAAGAAACGATACCAGCCATAAACTCACCTACCTAAGGTTTTTTCTCAAAACTTTTATCAGGTCATTAACATCCATTTCTGTTGCTATCAAATGTATTTTTTCGATTTCCGCTATTTTTGCGGCAATTTCATCGACTTTGTCAGCACTAATGCTATTTAAAACAACTACTGCTGGCTTGAGGTTTGCAACTCTAACTGCTATCATAGGAGACCTACCTGAGCTAACTTTGGTGAATATCAAAGCTCTCTCCGTAGTAAAGCCGTAAAGTCTGTAAAAGTCGTAAGAGTTGAGAGAGAGTATTGCTTTTATACTGTCTATGACTGTATGACCGCTAACGTTTCTCTCGTTGAACACGACATCCTCTCCTTCAACTATATCCCTCAATTTAGACGAGCTTACGGAAATTTCGTACTCTTTCATGTCTAATATGACATCCATCTGAAAGCTATCCAACAAGTCCCTATACTTAGAAACCGTTTTATAACCCCTCTCTCTATCTATTTCTAAAAGAGCTTCTATTATTTTTCTTATAAACGCTATGCCGGGTGATTTTCTTCTATCCCCTTCATAGTCACTTATTACTGAAGGTGAAACGTTTAATCTACTCGCAAGTTCCTTTTGCGAAACTTCAAAAATTTGTCTCCACTTCTTTAAAGTCTTACCCGGATATTCAGCAAAAACGACTTCTCCACATATCTTGTTAGCTAAGGCTTTTGCAGCGGAATCCATGACCTGCGTTTGATCTTATGAATATAAAATTTGTGGATTGACGGACTATTAGTCGATTTTTGTCGTTAAGTTTGTGCCAGACTATTATTAAATTTAAAATTTTGATATTTGTTTTTTAGTTTAATCTCAACTATTTTATCAGCTACCATCAAAAAATTTAAATAACTTTAAATTAGTAAAATAAACTAAGTAGTAGTAAGTAAGTAAAATTAAGTTAGGAGGTGGTGAGTTTGGAGGTCGCTGAGAATGGCAAGAAAATGGAAAAACTTCAGGACGAGTTGAGAAGCATTCTCGGCGAGATAGAATACCTTAGAGAACAAGTTTCTACAATAGACGTAATGATTTCGGAGCTTAGATCAGTGGACTCGACGCTAAACTATCTAAAAGAAAAAGGAGAAGGTAGAAACATCTACATACCCATAGGAGCTGGAATATCTATAAAAGGAAAAATAGAGGATGTGAACGACTTAATCATGGACGTTGGAGCTGGAATCGTTATAGGAGCTAACATAGACGAAGTCAAAGATGAAATAGAGAGAAAAATTAGCAAACTCATGGATCTAAGGCTAACTCTACTCAGAAACATAGAAGAAGATAGCAGAAAAGTAAACAAGCTTCTCGAGGAAATTAAAAAGCTTGGAGGTCAGGTGAAAGAATGAGCGAGGAAATTTACAAATTTTTAGAATTTAAAGATAAATTAAAATTTTTAAAAGATACTCTTTCAAAGTATGAAGTAAAGTTAGCCGAGTTATCTACTGCTAAAGAAATTCTAAACAGAAAAAATAGGTCAGTTTATAGGCTGCTCGGAGGTTTAATGTTGGAAGTGAGTAGAGAAGAGGCTATGGATTATATCGAGAAAAGTGAGAATCTGTTCAAAACGCAAATAGAAAAGCTGAGAGAAGAGATTTCGAAACTCGAAAGAGAAATAGGTAAGGTGATCAAATGTTCTTAAAGAAAAGGCATTTAGAAATACTGTCTTATATAGCTAACTCGAAAACTAAGGAGGAGACTGAGAGAGCATTTCCCGAAGAATTTGACACGTGTTTGCTTGAACTTTACATACTTGGATTTGTAGATTCTGATTTCAAGCTGAGCGAGAGCGGTAAAAAGTTAGTAGAGCTTATCACAGGACTAAAAAAGAAAATAGAGGATTTACCAGAGATATTCGCCGATACGGAAATAATAAAAATGGTAGAACTTGGTATAAAAACAGATTATTTATTAGAGAACTGGAGTGAAACACTCGAAGAAAGGGGCTTAGCTGAAAATGGAAAAGTTAACGAGTCGGGTAAAAAATTACTGGAGATATACAAAGAAACTCATCCTATGCTATACGTAACTCAAGATATACTAAAACTCCTAAGCGTTTTACCAGAAGTAGGAGAAATCAAAGAACTCGTAGCTATCAAAGATAGAGTTGGAGTAGGTGATAATGTTCTCAACGCACTTCAAGCTATGAGAATGCTTTTAATTTCCCCATTTACTAGTGGAAAAGCGTTTTCCATAACTGAAGCTGCAAGACTTGCACTTAAACTTTCAAATTACGTCAGTGGTTCAGTAATTCTTTCAGCAGAAGAAGCAGAATTGCTGAAAAGTGAAAGAGGTAAAGAGGAAGTAATAAAAAAAGTCGAAGAAAAAGGAATGTGGGATGGTGGGGTAACAGAGTTAGGAAAGCTCGCTCTCGAAACTTACGACGCAATGGGAGTTGAAAAGAAAAGACTATCTCCAGTTTACTTGCTTGATGAAGAAATAAGGGTTATAAACGCAATCGCGGAAATCGAAAGAATACACAAAAATACACCTTCGATTTTGCCGACATACAGTGAAATAGAGAAAAGAGCAAAAGTAGAAGACTTGGGAGCTTTACTTCACTTGCTTGAATCCAAAGAAATCGTTAGAAGAAAGTACATGGAAGGTAAGGACACTTATTGGCTTACTGAATGGAAAAAACTGGCTTCTATGGGTTGCTTCACGAGTGATGGTGTTAAAGCAATAACTTTCGCTTTGAGCAACGACGTGCCAGCTGTTGAGTGGGTTAGAAAAGCAAAAGAGGAGGGACTTATAAAAAATGGAATTACCGCTAAGGGTAAAGCTGTGATAGATTTTGCAAAAAACTATAAGAGAAAACCGTTTTTAACGAAGTACGACGTTATCCTTCTAACAAAAATGCCGAGGAAGTATGTACACAGAAAAGAGCTGGAAGAAATAAGCGTAGCTATATGCGAATGTGAGGCAAAGGGTTTAGTGGAAGAATTGCAAAACGGGACAGTAGGGTTAACTGAATTAGGCAGAGAAGTAAAAAATGTCGTAGAACTTGCAAAAACGGAGGAGATGCTTGCAGTAAAGTTTCCAGTAACTCCGACGACTTACAACGTTTTAAAAGTAATTCACGAGAACTTGCAAATATTTAACAAGATGTGGAAGGAAAGCACAGAAGAGAGAAATTACAAACAAGACGAAGTTGACTTCATAAAGAAGAGGTTAAGTCTTAGCGATGAAGAAATAAAGAAGGCTCTGACTTTACTCAGAGTTACTGGATTGCTCGGAAGGAGAAGTATAACTGAAGCTGGAAAGAAGTTAGTTGAACTTTATAACTCGACTTAGTTAAACCTTTTTAAATAAACCTTTTTAAATCTTTTTTGCAACTCCAAACGATGCTTGAGGAAGAATACCTTGACATAGATTACCTCAGGGAGAGGGGTTTCCGTAGAAAAAAGTGTCCCAAATGTGGAAAGTACTTCTGGACTATTGGGGATAGAGATATTTGCGGCGATCCTCCTTGCGGAAGTTACGAATTCATAGGAAATCCAGTCTTCAGCAGAAAATACACCTTAGACGAAATGAGAGAAAAGTACCTTTCTTTCTTTGAAAAGAGAGGACACAGGAGAATAAACAGATACCCCGTAGTTGCGAGGTGGAGAGACGATATATACTTGACAATCGCATCCATAGCAGATTTTCAGCCTTTTGTAACTTCTGGAGTAGTCCCACCTCCAGCCAATCCTTTAACGATTTCTCAGCCTTGCATAAGAATGGACGACTTAGATTCAGTTGGAAAGACTGGAAGGCACTTAACTCTATTCGAAATGATGGCACATCACGCTTTCAACAGCAAAGAAGAGAAAATATACTGGAAAAGTGAAACAGTTAAGCTATGTACAGAGCTACTCGAAGAGCTTGGAGTTAAAGTGGAAGATATAGTTTACAAAGAAGAGCCTTGGGCTGGAGGTGGTAACGCAGGTCCTTGCTTGGAAGCGATAGTTAGTGGAATTGAACTCGCAACCCTTGTTTTTATGAACCTCGTCGCTGATGAGAAGGGGGATATTGTCATAAAAGGTGAGAGATACAGAAAAATGGATAGATACATCGTTGACACTGGATACGGACTTGAGAGGTTCGTTTGGGCGAGTCAGGGAACACCAACCGTTTACGATGCTGTATTTCCTTCAGTCTTAGATAAAATAGAAGATAACAGTAACATAGAATTTTCCCGCAAAGATGAACAAGTAAAAGAAATAATCGCAGAGAGTTCTAAGTTAGCTGGAGTTATGGGTTCTCTCAAAGGAAAAGCTCTCGATGAGTTTAGAAGAAAAACAGCCGACAAAATAGGCATTGAAGTTGAAGAGTTGCTTAGAATTGTAACTCCTCTCGAAAAAGTTTACGCTCTCGCAGATCACTCAAGAGCTATACTCTTCATGCTTGGAGACGGATTGATACCATCAAATGCTGGAGGGGGATACTTAGCAAGGTTAATGATAAGAAGAGCTCTCAGATTGGCAGAAGAGCTTGAACTTTCAATACCACTCTTTGAAATTTTAAGCCTTCACAGAGAGTTGATGAAAAGTTTTGATTTCGAAGTTCCAATGGAAACTATTCAGGAAATACTTGAACTCGAAGAAAAGAGGTACAAAGCTACGATAAAGAGAGGTGAAAGAATAGTTGAAAGAATTGTTTGCAGAAAAAAGAGGCTAAGTGTAGATGACCTCGTGGAGCTTTACGATTCGCATGGAATACCGCCAGAAATGGCAATAAAGATAGCAAAGGAAAAAGGAGTTGAAGTGGAATCGGATAACTTCTACTCAAAACTTGCAGAAAAGCACTCGAAAGCGGAAAAGAAAAAGAGGGAGAAAAAACTTAAAGCTGAGTATCCTGAAACGAAAAAACTTTACTACTCGCCTATATTTGAATTTGAGGCTAAGGTTGTTGGAATTGAAAGAAACGATTACTACTACTTAATCTTAGACAGGACAGCATTTTATCCCGAAAGTGGGGGACAGGACTGCGATAGGGGGCAGATAATCGTAAACAACAAGAAATTTGAAGTTATTGACGTGTTCATCGAAAATGGAGTAATTGCCCACGTATTGAAAGAGTTCGATGGGAAAGTTGGAGATATCGTTAAAGGCATTGTCGATAGAGAAAGAAGGCTAAGGCACACGAGGCACCACTCCGCCACTCACGTTTTACTCCACTCAATAAGAAGAGTTCTTGGAAACCACATCTGGCAGGCTGGGGCGAAGAAAGAATTTAGCAAAGCGAGGCTTGACGTAACTCACTACGTAAAGCCGAGTGAAGAGCAGATAAGAGAGATAGAGTTGTTGGCAAACAGAGAAGTTATGGCAAATAAGCCAGTAGAGTGCATGTGGATGGACAGAATTGAGGCGGAGAAGAAGTACGGGTTTAAACTGTATCAGGGTGGCGTACCCCCGGGAAGGGAGATAAGAGTAGTTAAAGTTGGAGATGACGTTCAAGCTTGTGCGGGAACTCACTGCAACTCTACGGGTGAAATAGGAGTTATAAAGCTGTTGAGAGTTGAATCCATACAGGACGGAGTTATAAGGTTTGAATTCGCTGCTGGAGAGGCTGCTTTAGAACAAATTGCAGAAAAAGAGAAGTTGTTGAAAGAAGCTAGCGGAATACTCAGAGTGGAGGAAAAGTTACTACCAAAGACCGTTAAGAGATTCTTCGAAGAATGGAAAGAACAGAAAAAGACGATAGAGAAACTAATCGAAGAAATCTCAAAAATTAAAGCTGAGAGGATAGCGGAGAAAGCTAAGGGTTTCGTAGTCGAATTCGCTAATTCGAGTGAAGTTCAAAAGCTCGCTTTAAAGCTGGCGGAAATGGGATATGCCGGTATTTTAATATGCAAGGATGGTAAAAACGGTAAAACAAGGTTCGTCGCTTTTTCAGGTAAAGACGTAGATGCAAAAGAAATAGCGAGAGTGGCAATAGAAATGTTCGGTGGCAGTGGTGGAGGTAAAAAGGATATAGCTCAGGGAATTTTAAACAGAGAGCCGGACTTAGAAGCTTTGAAGAAAAAACTGGAAGAATTACTTTAATTTTTTGTTTAAGTATCCATTCAGCCAAAAACATTATTTTCGGTTTACATCTTTAAAAATCGTGAAAGTCGAAGTTATAGCGGTAAAGTTTCCAAGGTTAGAGAAAACGAGCTTTGATGAAATAGCTAAACATATATGCAGATTTGCTAAGGATGGTGACGTAATTGCCGTTTGTTCTTCAATAATTTCGAGAGCTGAAGATAGAATTAGGAAGTTGGATGAATACGATCCATCTGTAAAAGCTGTTAAAATTGCGGAAAAGCTTGGAGAGGACGCAAGGTTTATTCAAGCAGTTCTCGAAGAAAGTGACGAAGTCCTCTTAGATTATCCGTTTCTCCTCGTTAAAGCCAAGTTTGGAAATGTCTGCGTTAATGCGGGAATAGATAGATCCAACGTTGAAAAAAACTGTCTGCTTCTACCACCTGAGAATCCGGATAAAAGTGCGGAAATGCTTAGAAAGGCTATTGAAAAGCGTGGAATTAAAACGGCAGTAATTATTACAGATTCTAACGGCAGGTGTTTCAGAAAAGGCGTTACTGGCTTTGCTATTGGTTGTTCGGGTATAAAGGTTATGAGAAACTGGATAAACTCTCCTGATTTATTTGGAAATTACTTGAAGAAAACTCAGGAGTGCATAGTTGATGAAATTGCAGCTTTTGCGAACCTATTGATGGGTGAAGGTAACGACTCCATACCCGCAGTGGTTTTTAGAGGGCTTAAAGTCGAAGGAGAGGATAACATGAGTTCAGTTTACAGAAATGATAATGAGGACGTCATAAGGAGGATAATAAAAGAATGGAGAAAAGAGTAGTTGTAGCAGGAATAAATGCGAGAAATATCGCGAGGTCTGCAAAAATAGCTGGATTTAAAGTTTACAGCGTAGCTAAGTACTTAGATAGGGACTTAAAGCTGTACTCAGATAGAGCTGAAAGAGGTGATGTAGAAAAAGTAGTTGAGTTTTGCGAAACTTACAACGCTCCTGCTGTAATCTCTACTGGATTCGAATACGAAGCAAGTAAATTAAAGAAAAGAGTGGAATTGATCGGAAATTACGATTATAGCTGCATAGATAAGCTTAAGTTTTACAGAAGAATGGAAAAAGCCGGAATAAATTGTCCCGAAATTTTAAAGAGTTGTGAAGGTAAAAGGGTTATTTTAAAACCCCGTTTTGGAGGAGGAGGAGTTAACGTAACGACTAATAATAGAATCGATAAAATTGATAAAACTAAGGAGTACATAGTTCAAGAATATGTTGAAGGTATAACTTCCTCAGCAACAATTCTCTGCGATGGAAAAAATTGTTTGTCAACACTTAACATTCTTCTATCTGGATGGAGTGAAGTCAACGCAGATGGTTTCCTGTATTCTGGAAATATAACTCCTTTTAGCAAATTTTACGCCGAGAAACTTTTTTCCATTAAAGTTAACGATGAACTCTTAAAAAAAGCGGTAAAAATAGCTGAGGATGTCGCCTTTTTGTTTGAAGTTGAAGGATGTGCTGGCATAGACCTCATAATTTCAGACGATGTTTACGTATTGGAGTTGAATCCAAGAATTCCCGGAAGTCTTGACAGCTTTGAGATCTGCACTGGTGAAAGCCTTTTCAAACTACACTGCAAAGCTTTTTTCTCAAAAATAGATTCAAAATTAAAATTCAGAACGCAGGGGTTGAGAGCTATATACTACTCTCCGGAAAAAGTTAAAGCATACATACCCCTTTGCAACCCTTTTTTTGCAGATATACCTGAGAGAGGTGAGTTTTTTGAGTTTAAGCAACCCATTACCTCAATACTCGCGAGCGGACGTGTTTTGGACAAGTTTAAGCTTAGAAAAAAAGTATTGGAAAAAAAATTTCTTGAGGTGGTGCGATGTTTGAAAGAGCGAAAGCAATAGGGAAAAAGTTACTCGTTCAGAGATTGATAGACGGTGCAAGTGGTAATATGAGCTTTAGGGTTGGAGACGAATTCTACATAACTAAAACCGGAGTGATGTTAGACGAAGTAGATGAAAACTCTTTCGTCAAAATAAAAATTTTTAGTGAGGAATACGATAGGAGAGCTTCGAGTGACCAGCTGATACACAGAGAAGTTTACAAAAACAGCAATCACAAAGCTGTTCTACACTGCCATGGTGTTTATGCGGTAGTTCTTTCTTTCCTAAGAAATTCTATTATTCCTATGGATTTAGAAGGGAGACACTTCTTAGGAGAAGTGAAAATCGTCATTGCACCCTATTCAACTCTGAAAGGTGCAAAAGTTATAGCAGAATCTTTGAAGAAAAGTAAAGCGGTATTAGTCAGAGGACACGGTATATACTGTGCTGGAGAAGATTTAGATGAAGCATACAGACTTGCAAGTTACTTAGAACATTCATGCGAGCTAATTTACAAACTTTACAGCAGAAAGTATTAATATAGAAAGTTAGTAATTTAAGTGGTGGGCTAGGCCGGGGGGTTCGGCGTCCCCTGTAACCCGAAACCGTCGATATGCGGGGGCCGAAGCCGAGGGAAGGCCCGTCAAGCGGGGGGTCTTCCTCTGCCCGACTCCGTAGAGTCCCCGTCCTGAAGGGCCGGCGGTTACGGCTGGGCTGTCCGGAGGGACTGTCCGCCGTATTTGTCGGGGGAACCGGCTCAGGCCCGGAAGGGAGCAGGCTAACCCCGAACGTTCGGCGCTTTCAGGGTAGCGGGGAGGAGGAGTTGGGCAGAGGCGCCCCCCGTAAGGCGGGTCGACCCGAGGCGTGCCCACCTCCATTTTAGATAGCTATGAACAAAGAACACAACCCCCTCTTCAAAAGGTGGAAAAAAGGAGATATAAGAGTAGGATTAGTTTATCCTAACACCTATAAAAGTGGAATAGCCAATGTAGGAATTCAGCAGATATACGCTGAAGTAAACTTACTCGAAGGTTTTGTTTGCGAGAGGTTTTACGGAGACGTTTTTAACTGTAGGAGGAGCGTGGAAACTGGAACGAGAATTGAAGATTTTGACGTTTTGCTGTTTTCAGTACAGTTCGAAGAGGATTACTTCAAAATTGCCAAATTTAAAGACTTAAAAGCAATAAAAGTAGCCGGAGGACCTTGCGTAATGGAAAATCCACTACCATTAACACCACACTTCGATTACTTCTACATCGGCGAAATCGATGGAGATGTAGAGAAGTTACTCGAAACAGTATTGTCCAAGAACGAGGATAAAAACGTGTTGAAAGCCGAAACTATTTTAGACATTTCTGAAAGTGAAAGCAGTGTAAAAGTCAGAAAAGCCGAGCTCTCTTATCATTTATGCGAAGAAATAATTGGCGAGAGTGTTTACGGTAAAAGCTTCTTACTGGAAATAGGGAGGGGTTGCCATAGAGCATGCAGTTTTTGCGTCGTAAGGCAGATATACAAGCCCTGCAGGTGGAGAAATCTTAACTTACTCCTCGAAGTTGCGGAAAACTGCAAAAAAGTTTGCAACAAAATAGCTTTGATTTCTCCTTCTGTAACGGATTATCCAAATATAAAAGAACTTATGTGGGAGTTAATCAACATGGGTTTTGAAGTTTCACCTTCCTCTATAAGAGCTGATACGATAGACGAAGAAATAGCGGAACTCCTCTACCTATGTGGTCAGAAAAGTTTCACAGTTGCTCCAGAAACAAGTGAAAGATTAAGAAAAGTGCTTAGAAAAGGTATAAGTGATGAAGACGTATTTAGAGCTTTGGAATTAGTAAAAGGAAAGCTAAACAACGTTAAGCTTTACTACATGGTTGGAATTCCAAAAGAAAGTGAAGAAGACATATCTTCAATAGTAGAGCTGACGAAAAAAGTAAAAAAGGATGGTTTTAAAGTAACTGTTTCAGTAAATCCACTCGTACCAAAACCCCACACACCTCTACAATTTGCACCATTCGGTGGGTTTAACGCAGACTTTTGTGATGTCGTTAACACACTAAAAAAACGATTACGACAATTGCTCAGGCTTAGGAAGTTAGGTATAAAAGTAAGTGTAGAAAAAGTCGAAGATTTTGCTGTTCAAACAATTCTTTCGAGAGGTAATAGAGAAGTTGGAGAACATCTAAAATTCGGTAAGAAAGCGGTGTTGAGAAAATTTCCAGAACTTTTAAAAGAGTTAGACTTAGAAAGAAAGCACTGGGAATTTTTAGATCACGGTTACAGTTTTAAAAAGCTGAGAAAAGAATACGAAATATTACTTGAAAAGGGGTAAGTTGCCAGTAACTCTGTCTATTTTACTCTCTTCGTCTGGACCTATAACTAAGGCGGTAACCGTTCCCGGTGCTACTTCTGTTAGACCTGCATCTCTAACGACTTCAGCAACTAAGCCCAACTTTCTCGCCTTCTCCCTTAGCTCGAACAATTCCTTTTCACTGTTAGCTTTTAAAGCTATCTTTTTCTGTCCCTCCATTTTCCACTTTTCCAATATCCTCTTATCCGACAGTTCGTATCCAATAATCGCTGCATGTGCAGCTTGTACTGCGAGTTTTCCTCTCGAAAGCTTTAGATCAGCTCTAAGGACTATAACTTGTTTGTACATACTAATCTTCAAATCCGTACTTTTTCAACTCTTCTAAGGTAACGGGTTTTGACTTCTCTTCAATCCACTTTGTACCATCTTTTTCAGCTTTTCTTTTATCAAACTCTCTTAGAATTACCCTATCTCTTTCAACTCTTTCCACCTTGTCCATAGGCACTGCGTAGAACTTGTCTCTGAACTTTACAATTATCTTTCCGTTATCGACGTCTATGCACTCACCAAACTCTTTTTCTCCCAAGTAAACAAACTTGCATACGAATTCGTGCATAAATTTCACGGCCTACGGAAGTTATAAAAATACTACAGAATTAACTCTCACAAAACTCTTACAAACTCAGTTCACACTCAGCAAGAAACTCTGAAAATATTTTTCTACTGTTTTCTACTATGAATTTTGCGTATTCTCTCATCTTTTCGCTTTCCATCAGCGTTTTTGTCGTAACGAAGTAAACGCTTCTGTCACTTTTGAAACCTTCTATTCTCCTCGCCCTAACTAACCCTACTTCGCAAGCTCTCCAAGACGCTATTAACGATGTAATCGCAACCCCTATTCCATTCGAAACCCCATGTAGCTGAGAGAAAAAGTCGCTTACAGTATAACCTATTTCAAAGTCGTTTAAACTTACGCCACTGATTTCCAAAGCCTTTTTTAGACTGCTCGTTATTCCGTAATCCTCTGTAAGCATTACTAGTGGATATTCCATTATATCTTCAAAAGTAACCCTCGGCTTTTTGCTTAGCGGGTGATCCGGTGGTACTATTAAAACGAGGCAGTCTTTACCAATTTCCGTGTAGTAAAACCTTTCAAGATCGCTTTCTGGCAAATCGCCTACTATTGCAAAATCAGCCTCACTACCCCCCAGTTTTTTCAAGCAATCGTGAGCCCCTCTCAAAACTACTTTTATGTCTATGTTCGGATATTTAGCTTTGAAAAGCGTTTGTATTTGAGGAACTACGTAAATCCCTACCATTCCTGAAGCTATGGTTATCTTCTCTCCCCTGAGATTCGAAATTAACTTTTTCGTTTCTTCTATGCTGTCCAAAACGTTTTCCATGTTCTTCAATGCTATTTTTCCTTCTTCTGTTAGAGTTACTCCATTTACTCCTCTTTTCAGCAATTTAGCTCCGTAAAATTCTTCTAAGGAATTAATCTGAAAGCTAACAGAACTTATTGACATTCCAAGCTCTTTTGCCGCTTTTTTGAGACTTCCCTTATCCACCACAGTTAGAAAAGTTTTCATGAAGTCTATTCTGACCATGGAGATAGCGAATGAGTTCAATTTTTAAATTTTTTGATAGAGTATTTCGAAAAATTATTCGAAAGTTTATATAAAAAGTTTTTCTTCTATCTCTTTGAAACCTGAGTAGAAAGAAACTATTTCTTTACCTTCTACGAAAGGAAAACCTCTCTTTTCAGCGTACTCAATTGCGTCTTTCTTGCTCAAAGCTTTTCCAGTCCTGTCGTCTAACATCTCACATATGGCAACAGCCGGAGATATTCCTGCCATCTGGGCTAAAGCTACGCTCAACTCCGTTTGACCTACTCTATCGTAAGTCAGGTTGCTCGCAGCCCTTAGTAACGCTACATGCCCGGGACTTCTGAATTCGCTTCCAAAGTCGAACTCCTTTCCAAGCATTACGTGGTTAACAACTTCTCCAATTCTTTTTATCGTTAAAGCCCTATCGATATCCGTTATTCCAGTAAAAGTATCTCTGTGATTTACCCACAGCGAAAAAGAAGAGCGTGAATCATACTTTATGTCGAAATGCACAACAGATTTTAATTTATCAAACTTCTCACTCGCAAATGAGAGTACATCGTGCATAAATGGAAGTCCAAGCCTATCAGCTGCTAAGGGATGTATCGCCACGCAAATTAAACCTCCACCGTCCTTTCTCATTAAAGCTACGTCTCTCCACTCTACACTTTCAGCCGGTATTGCTATGTCCGTTTCACCTTCTCTATCGTCAAAATCGTATATAAGAACTGGCTCTCCCTTTCTAAATGCTTTTAAAGCCTCTTCAACGTTTTCGGACAAGTAATCACCTCCAACTCAAAAATACTTCTACTTCCACAGTGTCTCCATCAGTTAACCCCAACACATCTCTAAGCTTCACAGCCGAAATTACTTCTAACACATCTGGGGGATAGTGCGTTCTTTGCGGGATTACTATTGCCGAATCTATACCATTTACTTTACTCTTAAAAGCTTTTACATCTCCAAAAGTTCTATTTTCAGCTGAAAATCCATCTATTTTTATTCCTTCCTCTTTATCCAGCAACCTTCTAAAAAACATCTGTTCTTTTGGAATTTTAAGGTTTAAAGTTCCGGGAAAAGGGTCAAAACCGAGCCTTTCTTTGAACTGTCTCCTGTAGCCTTCAAGAGATACGTAGTAAGCTCCTTCTCCCACTCCACTCGTAACAGTACCTTTTATTACAACGGTATCCGGCAACTCTTCAAAGATTTTTTTGTAGTCCAAGTACTCTTTATGCAATAACTCTATTCCTTTTTCAGTTATCACAACAAATTGCTTGTCCTTAGTTAGAGTTCTCTCAATCAATTCGTTTTCTTCCAACTCTTTCAATTTTCTCGCAGCAGTTTGAACGGACTGGTTTATTCTCTCCGATATATCCCTCGAACTAAGTTTCAAAACTTTTCTCGTACCCCCCATTAGAGCTAACTGCTTTAAAGTTTCCAGCATCTCAAAAACGAGAGACTTCTCAATATTAAAACCTAACGGCTAAGGCGAAAGCCTTAAACGAGCTCTTCTCCCGGAACGTATAGCGGATATTTTCCAGTCAAACAAGCTAAACACAGCTCGTTTTCATTAGCTTTAACTGCTTTTAACAGACCTTCAAGACTTAAATAAGCTAAGGAGTCGGCATTAATAGTCCTCCTTATCTCATCCAAGCTCAAGTTACTCGCTATTAATTCTTCTCTCGTTGACATGTCTATACCCATGTAGCACGGAGCTATTATGGGAGGACTTCCGACTCTGAAGTGAACTTCCTTAGCTCCAGCGTTTCTCACCATGTCAACTATTTTTCTTGAAGTAGTCCCTCTAACTATGCTGTCATCAACTAAAACCACTCTTTTCCCTTTAACGTTGTCTTTAACAGCATTCATTTTTAGCCTTACTGAATGTTCTCTAAGCCTCTGCTCAGGCATTATAAAAGTTCTGCCAACGTATCTGTTCTTTATCAAAGCTTCCAAATAGGGTATTCCAGATTCCTGAGAAAATCCAATAGAAGAAGTAGTTCCACTATCTGGAACGGGTGAAACTATATCTGCTTCTATATAGCTCTCCTTTGCAAGCTCTCTTCCTATGTCGTACCTTATTCTGTAAACACTTCTGCCGTCTATAATTGAATCTGGTCTGGCAAAGTATATGTACTCAAAAACGCAGAAAGCCTTTTTTTTACACTCACACACTTGAACGAAGTCAAGCTCACCTTTCTCGATTATTGCTGCTTCCCCCGGTTTAACATCTCTTATTAAATTAGCTCCAATTGCATCTAAAGCACAGCTTTCACTAGCAATTACGTATCCTCCATCCATTTCCCCCACGCAAAGAGGTCTTATGCCAAGAGGATCTCTATACGCTATCAACGTGTCGTTGTAGAGTATTGCTAAGGAGTAACTACCGACTATTTTTGAATCGAGTATTCTCAAAGCGTTTACTATATCGTTGTTCATAAGTATAGTAGATAAGAGCTGAGCTATAACTTCCGTATCTGAGTTCGTCAAAAAAGCTCTGCCTTCACTTTCTAAAACGCTTCTAAGTCCCCAGTAGTTGACTAAGTTTCCGTTGTGAGCGACGGCAATGCTGCCAACTTTGGAGTGAACTAAAAGTGGTTGAGCGTTCTCAATACTCGACTCTCCAGTCGTAGAATATCTAACATGCCCTATTGCTACTTTCCCCTTTCCGAGAAGCTTCATTACTTTTGGCGAGAAAACTCTTGTGACTAAACCCATCCCTCTATGCAATTTAACGCTATTGCCATCGCTTATAGCTATTCCCGCTGATTCCTGTCCTCTATGTTGAAGAGCAAAAAGAGTGCAGTAAATAAGCTCAGTTGTCAGATTTTCATCTTCGCTATAAACTCCTGCAATACCACACATAAGTTATTGTTCAACACCTATTTTTCTTCTTTTTTAGCCAGTTATAACTTCTGAGCCTTTTGCTCCTACCAAAACCACAAGCTGCACAATAGCCCTTCCTTCTGTGAAATGCAACTCTGCCACACCTTCTACACTTTATGTGTACTCTTTTCCTACCCTTTTTACCCATCGCAGCTGTTCCGTCTGACATCTATACCACCTCACGTCTGAGAGGGGGAAACGAAAACTACTGTATCTCCTCTTATCACTACGCTACCCAATTTTCTAACTACCTCTCCGTTCTGTATTTCCTCAGCGTTCTGAAGAACTAAATTCATATGTATATCGTATCCATTTAGGATGCCTCTGAATTCCCTCCCACCTTTGAGTCTTACCAGCACGGGCGTGTTTAAAGCCTTATTCAACACATCCAGCGGTCTGTTAGCCATGTCTGCCTCTCCTCCAGAAATGCTTCTCAACGCTCTTTTGCTCTCTCCTCAATATTTAAAAATATCGGAGGTTATGGCAGAACATGTCGTTCAAAGTTCAGAGGTTGAGAAAAAAGGAGGCGAAAAAAGTAATCGAAGAAGTGAGTAAATATGGTGTAAAAGTGGAGAAAGGAGAAGTAGATAAAGCATTGATAGACAACACAGTTGTTTTACTCTACAATGGAAAACCAGCTTTTCTGGAAATAGACGGTAGAATTTACTTTACTGTATATGGGGTTATGATGTTTAAGCCTGAAAAGTGGAAAGTAGTAGTTGATGAAGGTGCTATGCCTTACATAATAAATGGAGCTGACGTTATGAAACCGGGCATAGTTTACGCTGATGAAGAGATAAAAAGAGGAGATTTCGTTTACGTTTTAGTAGAGAATAAGGAAAGTCCAATAGCAGTAGGAATAGCCTTGTGCGATGGTACTGAAATGAGGAAGGGTAAAGGAAAAGCTGTAAAAAACGTTCACCACTTAAAAGACAAGATATGGAACGAATTTTTTGGGAGGTGATCAGTTGAACGCAAAAATAGCTGCTGCCAAGAGAGCTTCTGAGTTAGTAGAAGATGGTATGATAATAGGAATTGGAAGCGGTACAACAGTAGAACTGTTCCTAACAGAGCTAAAGAAGAGAATAGAATCAGAAGGGTTAGAAATACTCGGAGTCCCTTCCTCGTATCAGTCAAAGCTTCTTGCAGTAGAGGCAGGAATTGGACTTGTCGATTTATTAGAATGTCCTACTTTGGACATGTGCATAGATGGGGCTGACGAGGTTGATAGAAATTTAAACGCAGTAAAAGGCGGTGGAGGAGCTATGACAAGAGAAAAAGTTGTCGCTCACGCTTCTAACGAAGTAGTGTTTATAGTTGAAGAAAGAAAAGTAGTTGAAACTCTAAGCCATCCAGTTCCAGTTGAAGTAATACCTTTCTCCTTAGGCTTTGTTTTGAAAAAACTGGAAGAGCTAATGAAAGAGTGTGGCTCTTTCGCTTTACCAAGAATTCGTCAAGGAACTGGTAAGCTTGGACCAGTTGTAACTGACAACGGAAACTTCATACTCGATTGCGATTTTGGAGAAATTTACGATCCAGGAGAATTAGAAATTGAACTAAACTCTATACCAGGCGTTGTGGAGTGTGGAATATTCACAGATGTAGCTGACAGAGTAATAGTGGGAGTAGATGGTGGAGAAACTTACGAAATTAGCTAATCCAACCCTCAACTATTTCAACGACTTTTTTTACTGCGAGCGGTATAGCCTTTTTAACACTCTCAGAATACTCAGTGCTGAAAGTGTAGGGATCCTCTACTTCAACTGCAACTATTACTAATTCTTCTGGCATCTCCTCCCCAAAAAGTTCGTAACCAAGTTTTATAGACGTTGCCAGCGTTAAGCTGTGAGTTCCAGAAAAGCTAATTTTTGGACTTAACTCATCCGCTTTTATAACTCTAACGTTTCCCGGACTTTCCCCAAGAATTCCGTCAACTACAACCGCTTTTTTTACACCTAATAGCTTTCCTATTACGTCGAAGTCAGTCGTGGTCATAAGCTCTAATTTTACTTCTATCCCCTTAGCTTTAAGTTTTTCAACGGCTATTTCTGCAACTTTTAATCCAACGGCATCATCTTTTAGTACTGGATTTCCAATTCCTATTATCGATATCATCAAACCCAATTGTAGCCGGGAGTTAACAGTTTTGCGTTTGTATGCGTTAAAATTGTAAATCTTTTAAAATAAAATCTTTTCAAGTGTGAGAAAAATTTAAATTAAAATATTTCCTTATTCTTCAAGCAAAACTCTGTCAAGCTCGTTATGCACTATAACTATGCATTGGTCTGCCTGAAGGCTTAGAGGACTTACACTAACAACTCTATCTGCTAAGGACATTATTAACTTTTCGTCTTCTTCGCTTAATCCTATGTGATCTCCCAAGAAAAAGGCAACTTTTCTACCGAATTTGACTTTTCTTATGTCTTCTCCACATTCTTTTAAGTAAACTTTTTCGTAGTCTTTAAGCTCCTCTAAAACGTCTTTTAAGTCTTTTTTTGCTACATAAACTCCGGGCGTGCTTTTAACCCATTCCTTACCAACTTTTATACTTAAAGCTTTTCTTATTATACCTCCTATATTTCTCTCGTCAGGGGACATATACTTGACTTCGCTACCCACCACCATTACAGATTTTGGAGGAGAAGGTTCACCTCTAAGCACAATTATAACCGCAGAATTCTTTCTAACACCATGAGAAATAAAAAGAGTTTGAGCTATACACCTACACAGTATATCCATTCTCCCTGCACTACCGGCTAAGTCGTTAAGATTGAAAGGCTCGGTTTTTGCTTTGTTACCTACTACAACAAAGACCCTTTCAGGTGTTACTCTACTGGTTTTCTCCTCTTCTTTGGCATACACTTCTCGCATACCGGAACTACTTCCACGTAATTCCTGTACATACCTCTTCTCCACACACCCATGTAGTGTAAGTGTTCAAAGCAAGTTGGTTTTTTACATATTGAGCATCTCCTCCAAGTCTTTCCTTCATCTTTTTCTCTAAGCTCTTTACCGCATACACCGCACTCAACCATCGCAATCACCTTTACTCCAACAGAACTCCTTTTTCTGCTAAAACCTTAGCGAGGTCCGAGGCTGTAAAAATTCCTTTAACTTCCTCGCTTTCTTCATCCACTACTACCAACCTTTTTATTTTCATTTCTGCCATTATCCTCGCAGATTCTACTATGTCGTAGTCTGGTGTAACTACTATTAGCGGTGTTGAACAGTACTTTCCAACTTCCTCATCTAAGCTACCTTCCATTAAAACCTTGGACAGTAAATCTCTCTCAGTAAAAATTCCGTATGGTTTACCTTCCTTAGTAACCAGCACGCAGCCAATTTTCTTTTCACCCATTAATTTACAAACTTCGGATACTGGCGTTTTGTAATCCACGGATACAACATCCTTTACCATAGCTTCACCAATTTTCATGATTTCCGCTGTAATTTTGAAAGGATAAACAATTTTCGGTTTCTGTCGTTATTACTAATAAAATTTTTAGTATTATTTAATATTAATTTAAAACAGTTTAGTAATACGATGAAGTTTAATTCCATCAGTAAATCAGCGATGAAAATATATACACACTTACGAGAATTTTAAACGTGCACGAAATGAGCTTCGCCCAATCACTGTTGGAAAACGTGTTAAGAGTAGCTGAAGAAAAAGGTGCTAAGAAAGTAAAAAGAGTTGTAGTTGAAATAGGTACACTCCTCATGTTAAATCCCGAACAGTTAACGTTTTGCTATGAGGTTGTTTCAAAAGGAACGATAGCTGAAAACTCGGAATTAAACATTGTAGAGATAAAACCCAAAATAAGGTGTTCTGTTTGTGGAAAGGAATTTGACGCTCCATTCGCTATATGTGATTGCGGAGGAGTTGTTACCGTAGAAGGAGGTAAAGATGCGGTGATAAGGAAAATAGAAATGGAAGTTTAGGAGGTGTTTTTTTATGCATAAAATAGAGGCTGATGTCCAGTTGAGTTTACTCGAAGAAAACAGAAAATATGCGGGAGAGAACAGAGAATTTTTGAGAGAACACGGAGTGGTAGCTTTCAACTTAATGGGTGCGACTGGTAGTGGAAAAACCATGTTAATAGAAAAAACAGCGGATTTGGTAAGCGATAAACTGAAGATAGGTGCAATACTTGGAGATGTCGCTGGAGATGATGACTTCAAAAGAGTAACAAAACACGGCGTTAAGGCGAAAATGGTAAATACTGGTAAAGAATGTCACTTAGATGCCCACTTTATACACCACGCAGTAGAAGAATTCGCAGATGTTGACGTTTTGTTCATGGAAAACGTAGGTAACCTCGTTTGTCCTGTTGACTTCGATTTGGGTGAAGATTACAGAGTAGTAGTTGTTAGCGTTACAGAAGGAGATGACGTAATAAGAAAACACCCTGAAATATTCAGGCTGGCTGATGCAATACTCATAAACAAGATTTCTCTTGCAGATGCGGTTGGATGCGATGTCGATATTATGCTAAGAGATGCAAGGAGGCTAAATGCCAAAGCTCCCGTAATTAAGATGGATTTGAAAAACGATATAGGTGTTGAAAATTGGCTTGAATGGTTTTTCGACGCTGTAGAGAGAGCTAAAAAGTACAAAAGTGTTTGAAAGGTGTTTTGAAATGTGTCTCGCTATTCCCGGTAGAGTTGTGGAGGTGAATTACCCCACTGCCATAGTTGACTTTAAAGGAGCGAGGAGAGAAGTGAGAGTAGATTTGATCGAAGACGTGAAACCGGGAGATTACGTTCTCGTTCACGTGGGTTTTGCAATTCAAAAAGTTGAAGAGGACGAAGCTAAGCAAATAGAAAGAGTTCTCGAAGAATTTGCAGGGGTCAGTTGATGAGTGTATATAAAGTCGATAAAATAGTCAGCTTAATAAGAGAAGAAATGAAAGGAGAAGAAGAAATAAGGCTTATGCACTTATGCGGAACACACGAGGACACTATAACAAGGTATGCCCTGAGAACTCTTCTACCAAAGAACCTCAAGTTGCTAAGTGGCCCGGGATGCCCAGTTTGTATAACTCCAGATGTTGACCTCCAAAAAGTGTTTCACCTCTTAGAGAAGAAAAACGTAGTTCTCACAACTTTTGGAGATATGGCAAGAGTGCCGTACATGGGTAAGTCTCTATTCAGTTTTAGAGGAAAAAAAGACGTTAGAATAGTTTACAGCATTTTTGACGCTCTAAAGATAGCTAAAAAAGGAAAAAAAGTTGTCCACTTTGCAATTGGGTTTGAAACTACTATGCCTTCAACAGCTCTCGCAGTATTGGATAAAGTAGAAAACTTCAGCGTCTTTTCCTCGCACAGGTACTTTATTCCAGCAATGGATTATCTCCTATCTCTTGGAGAAGTTAAAATAGACGGATTCATAAATCCGGGACACGTTTCGACCATAGTCGGCGTGAAGGCTTACGAGTTCTTAGTCGAAAAGTATGGAGTGCCTCAGGTAATAGCTGGGTTCGAACCGATGGATGTGCTTACAGCAGTTTACCTCTTAGTAAGAACTATTAAAAAGTTGAGAAGTGGCGAAAAACTTGAAAAAGAAGAGTTGCTGCTAAACGAGTACACGAGAGCCGTAAGCTACGAAGGAAACGTCAAAGCACAAGAAGTGATAAAAAAAGTGTTTGGTAGAGAAGACTGGGAATGGAGGGGGCTTGGAGTTATACCCAACTCAGGTGCAAGCATAAAAGAGGAGTTTTCAGAGTACGATGCCTGTAAAGTGTTTGAAGATGCATTCAAAGATTTTACGCCGTTGGAAGACAAAAAAAAGAGGGCTTGTAGGTGTGGGGATGTTTTGAGGGGAATTATAACCCCAGAAGAATGCCCGCTTTTCATGAAAGTTTGCACGCCGAGAGATCCTGTGGGGCCATGTATGGTAAGCTACGAAGGTACGTGCAGTATATGGGCTAAATACGGAAGTTACTAAAGTTCTTCTCAAATTCTCCTATTGCATCCAATAGCCTTTCGTTCAGTTTTTTCACTTCTTTTTTCATTTCTTCTGCTACTTTATCTGGACTTACAGCCCTGTAAACGTAGTAGTACCCTCCACACTCAAAGCACTTTTTTTCTCTAAAAACAAGACCGCAAGCCGTTAACTTTTGCAAAGATTTGTAAACGGCGTTTTCTCCTCTACCAACTTCTTTCGCTATTTCTTGAATTTTCATAGCTTTACCGACTAAGCACCTGTAAATAAGTACTTCCAACTCATTTAAACCAAAAAAACACTCTAAAACGTTATCACACTTTAAAGCTGATATTGCTTCTCTGATAGAACGGATCATGCTCTCAAAGCTTTTTCTATTTCCTCCCTTACGTTCGACTCAGGTAAAGCCCCTATGAATCCGTTAACCAACTTACCTTTTTTAAACATAAGCACAGCAGGAATACTCGTTATTCCAAAGTAGTTTGCCAGTTCTGGATTTCTATCTACGTTCACTTTGTAAAACCTCACCTTTCCTTCGTACTCCCTCTCTAACTTCTCCAGTACTGGAGATAGATATCTGCAAGGTCCACACCAGTCTGCATAGAAGTCAACTACAACAAGGCGGTCGTCGTTTATCACTTCTTCAAACGTTTTGGAATTTAACTCCATCATAAAAGTTTCGAAACGCTCACAGTATATAACTTTTACTGGTTTTTACAAAAATATTCAAAACCAAGTTGCATACAAATTACATCAAACCCAAAACCGACAGTTCTTCAGCTATTCTCTCTACAGCTTTTACTGCATCCTCCGGATTTTTACCTCCCGTAACGACCATTTTTCCAGAACCGAATATAAGTACTACAACTCTCGGATTGTCAAGCCTGTAAACAAGTCCAGGAAATTGCTCCGGCTCGTACTCTATGTTTTCAAGTCCCAAACCTATAGCTATTGCGTTTAAGTTTAAGTCAACACCTAAGTCGGCAGAAGCAACTATATTCTGAACTTTAACTTCTGGTTCATCGATGACAGGAATTCCAAGCTTTTTTATAGTTTTTACAACCTGTCTAACAGCTTTATTGGCATCTTCTACTGATTTAGACCCAGTACAAACGACTTTTCCACTTCTAAATATCAAAGCAGCAGCTTTTGGCTCCTTAGTTCTCAAAACAAGTCCGGGAAACTGCTTAGGCTTGTACTCCGCATCCGGAACCTCTCTCGCAATTTTGTTCAAATCTATGTTCTCTCCAATCTGAGTGGACGCGACGACGTTTTCTATTTTTATCTTGTAGTCTTTCTCCATTGCAACCCCCACATCAGGGTATTTATAAACTATATAAATATCTTTGCATAACACTGGCAAACCCTATGAATAGCGGCTGTATATTTCTACCTCACTTTTTTCCTCCTTACTAATCTTTTCGAGAGTATCTTCTATTATTTCATCTATTTCTACATCCGGATTCCTGTAGTAAGCGTGAATCATCTTTGTAACATCTCTGTAATTTCTTATTCCAATTTCGTTTAGTTTATTAATAAACGCTTCTCTTTTCTTTAACTCTCTCATAGTATCTTCAAGCTCTTCACCGTTTATCATTGCAATTTTTTCCAGTTTCTTTATAACTCCCGTTAAAATGTATGTATCGCTGTAAGGATCCCATATGTAAACTTCGTTTATCAGTAAGTTTTTGTCAGTAGGATCTATTCCCAAAACTTCGTAAACGCCTCTTGCCCTTCTCTTCTTAACACCACCTTTAGTCCACTGAATTTGAACAAGGATTATGTCGAGAAATTGTATCATGCTTCTTGGAACGTTTAAAGGCTCGTTTTCTAACCTGTATATCGCCTGTTGAATATCTCCCGCATGCAAAGTTGCGTAAGCCGCATGTCCTGTGCTCATAGCCTGAAAGAGTGTTTGTGCTTCTTTACCTCTAACTTCACCAACAACTATGTAGTCCGGTCTTTGCCTGAGAGAGGTTTTCAGCAAATCGTACATGTCTATTTCCTTTTCCTCCTCTCCAACAGCTTGTCTCGTAACTTCAGCGACCCAGTTTTCGTGCATCAATGCTATTTCTCTCGTATCTTCTATGGAGACTATCTTCGCCTCTGGGGGTACGAACATAAGTAGAGAGTTGAGAGTTGTCGTTTTACCACTAGCAGTTTCTCCAATAATTAGCATGCTCAGTTTACTTTCTATTGCCATCCAGAAGTATGCAAGCTGCTCTGCCGTGTAAGTGCCCAATCTAAGCAAGTCAACTGGCGTTAAAGGATCTTCGCTAAACTTCCTTATCGTAAACGATGAGCCTCTCGGTGTAATATCTCTACCGTATGTTGCTTGTAGCCTACTACCATCTGGCAATGTAGCGTCAACTATGGGATTTCCATGGCTTATGTGCTTATCGCATATTTGTACGAGGGCTTGAACGTATCTATCGAGAGATTCCTGATCAAACTTCAAGTAAGTTTTTATGTTTCCAAATTCCTTATGATAAACGTAAACCGGTATGTCGTAACCGTCGCAATGTATATCTTCTATGTACGGGTCGTCCATTATCGGTTCTATAACGCCTATTCCTAAGAAATCCCTAAAGAGGTAGTACATGAATTTAGTGTTTAACTTTTCAGAAATCTTAACTCCATACTCATCAACTATTTCTTTGTAAGTTCTAACGAGAATCTCAGCTTTAGTTTCAACACTTACAGACAGATCTTTTAAAAGTAAAATATCTTCCATATCTTTGTATATCTCATCGAGAAGTTTGACTTCTTCCTCGACAAGCATCGGCTCTATCGCAACATAAACTTTTTCTGAAGAATTTTTATTGAAAGTTATCACGACTTTAAGAAATGGCTTGGATATCCAGTACTCTCTGATTACTTCCTCATCTTCCTTTAACTTCCAATCTTCAAGTAAATTTAGATTCTCAGATTTCACGTACTTTCTCAGCAATGGGAAGAAGAATCCCGGCTTAAGCGTCATGCTAAAAATTCGAAGCTTAAACTTGAATATATCGTTTTCTTAAATGTGGTGATGGATAAAAATTGTGTGGTTTAGGATTTAATTATACGAGCTTGCAATTAAAGACGTGAATCGTGGAAAGTTGTAATTTCGCTAATTTTTTATAATTTAATCGTGCTGATTTTTTTGGGGATAAGTATGGCTGGCATGTTTGAACTTGATGAAAAAGATAAGATGATTCTGGAAATTCTTGAAGAAAACCCCGAAATGTCTCAGAACGAAATAGCAAAAATAGTAGGACTATCACAACCTTCGGTGGGTGCAAGAATAAAGAAGATGAAGGAACTTGGAATAATAAATCACGCTTATGGCATAAATATAAAAAATCCGGGCTTATACATTTTGAAAGTGGACATAAAGTGCAGACAGCCAAGAGAGCTGTTAAAACTCTTTGAGGGGTGCCCATTCTTTTTAAATGGATTTGTGGTTGCAGGTAATAGAAACCTCATGATGCTTTTCATAGGCGAAGATCTGTCAACTCTTGAAGCGATAGTCGATCAACACATCAGGCCAAGTCCAGATGTTTACGATATAGACGTGGGAATAGTTGTAAGGGCTGAGAGAGACACGATAATTCCAATGAAGATTCACATAGAAAGAGCTGAAAAACCTTCTTGTGGATCAAACTGCAGTGAGTGCGATTACTGGATAAACGAACTCTGTCTTGGATGCCCCGTCACGGGGCATTACAGGGGTAAAATATGGAAATAAAACATGTTGAGCAGAATTAAAGTTCACACGACGAGATTTTTAAAGCCTTTAACTAAGTTTTTATGTTCTGCAGGCGTTAAACCAAATCACCTCACGCTTGCGGGACTTTTATTAGGAATTGCATCAGCTTTAATGATTGCGAACTCTAAACCATTTCTGGGTTCGGTCTTTATACTGCTTAGCGGTTTCATGGACATGCTTGACGGAGCTTTAGCCAGGAATTGTGGAAAAGTTTCTCCACTTGGTGGTTTTCTCGACTCCGTTTTTGATAGATATGTTGACGTTGCAATATTCACAGCTTTGGGTTATTATACTGGAAAGTGGCTTGTAGCTATGTTAGCGGTTACCGGAGCATTACTCGTCAGTTATACAAGAGCGAGGGCTGAACACGTAATAGATAAGTGTGACGTAGGAATAGGAGAGAGGAGTGAAAGACTATTAATAGTAGTTTTGGGATTGTTGAGTGGATACGTATATTATTCTTTAATAGTCGTAGCTATAATAGCCCATATAACTGCAGTTCACAGAACTGCTTACACTCTGAAAAGAGGTGGTTGAATGGAAATAGTAGTACATCACTGGGATGCAGATGGAATTAGCTCTGCAGCAATAGTTATGAAAGAAAGGGGTAGGTTGCCAGCTTTCACACCGCCAATAGGAGAGTTCAAGTTTGATCCCAGAATAGAAAGCGGTGTATATTCGTCTAAGCTATCATACTTTATCGATTTAAACATGCCTGAAGCTGTCGTAGATTTAGCCAATAGAGGAATAATATCTAAAGCCATTTTTATAGATCATCATATACAAAAACCAATAAAACACGAAAAAATAGAGTATTATAACAAACCCTACCCATCTGCAAGTTTCCTCGTTTCGGAGCTATTTAACCACGAATCCTACTTAACCGTGCTTGGTGGAGTGGGAGATTTGGGAGAGAAACTATTCGAAGTCGAGGATTTTGGAGAAAGAGCTGAGAAAATATTGGATATAGAAGGAATTAGCAAAAAAGAAATAATTAAAGCAGTAAAACTCGTAGATTGTAACCACTTAACTCTCGACAGATATGGAGTTGAAGAAGCTGTTTTTTACTTACTGAATGCAGAGATAGACGACATATTAAGTAGAGATGAGTGGATAGAGAAACTTAGGGATATAGAGAGCGAAGTAAGTAGAATCGTTAAATCAGCAAGAATAGAAAGAGGAATAGCAAGAGTAGAATTTTACTCACCTAATTCAATAATATCGAGAGTTGCGAGAGAGCTCGTTTGGAATAAAGGAGCAAAAGCATGCTTAGCAATTAATAGGGGATTTAACGGGAAGTATCAAGTTTACCTTAGAATTTCTAAAGGAAACGAGAAAATGAAAAACTTAATAGAAAAGTTAAGGCTTATTGGTGTAAACGCTGGAGGAAAAGCTGAAGTCTTAGGTAGCGTTTTTGAGGGAGAAGACAAGTTGAAGCTCGTTGTAGAGGAGATAGAGAAATTTTTGAATTCAGAGGTGGTAGAATGAAAGTTTTTGTAATAGGTTTGGATTCCGCACCACCAGAACTTCTATTTGGAAAGTTTTTGAAAGATTTACCAAACATAAGGAAAATCGTTGAAAACTCAATTCATGGCCCAATGAAGAGTTCTATTCCTGCAATAACTATTCCTGCTTGGATGTGCATGGCAACTGGAAAAACACCGGGAGAGCTTGGACTTTACGGATTTAGACACAGAAAAGGTTATTCGTATAAGGACATATGGATAGCTCACAGCCTCATGGTTAAGGAAAAAGCAGTTTGGGATTACATTTCCCCAAAAAAGTCTGTTTTGATAGGTGTGCCTCCGTCATATCCTCCAAAAAAAGTTAACGGATGGTTGGTTTCCTGCTTTATAACTCCCGACAGCAGTGTCAACTACACGTATCCAAAAGAGCTCAAAAGAGAAGTGGAAAAAGTTACAGGCGGTTACGTTTTCGACGTCGTATTCAGAAAAGAGGATAGAAGTGCAGTAGTTGAAGAAGTTTGGGAAATGACAAAAAAAAGGTTTGAATTAATAAGATACATGATAGAAACGAAAGACTGGGATTACTTTGAATTCGTGGAAATTGGACTTGACAGAATTCACCATGCTTTCTGGAAGTACTTTGATGAGACTCATCACCTACATGTAAAAAACGAGTTTAGCAAGGTAATACCAGAATACTACAAGTTGCTGGATAGAGAAATTGGAAAAACTCTAAAGCTTTTGGATGAAGATACTGCAGTTTTAATCGTTTCAGATCACGGAATAAAAAAGATGAAAGGTTGTTTTGCAATAAACCAGTGGTTGATAGAAGAGGGATTGCTCAAAGTGAGGGGCAGTATAGATAAACCCACAAAATTCGAACAACTTGACGTTGATTGGAGTAAAACAGTTGCTTGGGCTTGGGGAGGGTATTACGCAAGGATATTTCTGAACGTTAAAGGAAGAGAAAAAGAAGGAATAATTAGGAAATCCGAATACGAGAAGGTTAGAGACGAGATAACAGAGATGGTTAAGAGTATAAAGGGACCAAACGGAGAAAAGTGGAACACGAAGGTTTTCTATCCAGAAGAAATATACCCAGAATGCAGAGGGGATAAACCAGACATGATCGTTTACTTTGATGACTTATACTGGAGATCAGCCGGCACTCTCGGTTACGAAACACCTTACCTATTAGAGAACGATACGGGGCCAGACGATGCAGTTCATTCCGAATACGGAGTTTTCTCTTTAAAGCTGAATGAAGTTGAAGGAAGAGAAATTGTAACTGACATATACAAATTTTGTCCAACCGTACTAAGGTTGTTTGGATTAAACCCCGAAAAGTTTGGACTGAGGGGAGCAATCTTATGAGCTTCGTA
Organism: Archaeoglobaceae archaeon; assembly: GCA_026985525.1. Lineage (GTDB taxonomy): Archaea > Halobacteriota > Archaeoglobi > Archaeoglobales > Archaeoglobaceae > WAPX01. The sequence goes on along the minus strand of JALSQI010000022.1, from coordinate 5,815 downwards.
ATATGGATCACTGGTCCAAGTGGTGTGGGTAAATCTACTCTCGCTAAAGCGTTACACGAAAAGTTGGAGGAAATGGGATTCAACGTTGAAATCTTAGATGGAGATAGCGTAAGAAGTAAGCTTTACCCAGACTTAGGTTTTAGCAGAGAAGAGAGAGAAATGCACAACAGAGTTGTCGTTCACATGGCAGAAACCTTAGCGAGGAATGGAATTGTAACAATTGTTTCTGTTATAGCCCCATACAAGTCTTTTAGAGAGTATGCAAGAAGAGAAATAGAGAAATTTATGGAAGTTTACTTAACCTGCCCTCTCGAAGTGAGAGTTAAGAGAGATCCAAAGGGCTTATACAAAAAAGCAATTAGTGGTGAGATTAAAGGGCTAACAGGTTTTGATGGCGAATACGAAGAACCAGAGAATCCAGAGCTGAAGTTAAACACAAATGAAATGAGCGTCGAGGAGGAAGTTGAAGCTGTTTTGAAAAAGGCGAGAGAGTTGGGTTTTATCTGATTATACTTTATACTGGATTACTTCAAGACGTCAAGGATTATAGCCGGACATATTCTTTTTACGCCGTCCATCTTTTCTATCTTTTTGTGTATTTCGCTCAAATCGTCAACAGATTCAGATACAATTTCTAACATTATCATGTGATCTCCCGTAGTCAGCATTATAGACTTTATTTCCTCTATTTCTTTTAGTTCCGATATAACCCTCCACAGTTTTTCAGGTTCAACATCGATACCAGTTATTGACGCAGACAAACCTGTAGTTTTGTAATTGATAATTGCTTTGTAACCTAAAATAACCTTATTTTTCTCTAATTTAGCTATTCTCTTCCTTACAGCAGTTTCAGTAATCTTTAAAGTTTTTGCTATCTTCGTTTTTGGTGTTCTGGCATTTTCCATTAATATTTTTAGTATCGTTTTATCTCTACTGTCCATTAAGCAACAATTTACACTTGAGTATATATACTATTTGTTCGAAAATCGTACGAAACTTTTTTATTTTATTAGTAATAAGTTCAAAACATGTGTGTAGGTATGCCGTTGTTAGGTGAAAAAGCACCAGAATTCAAAGCTCTAACGACTAAGGGCATGATAGAGTTTCCAAAGGATTACGAGGGTAAGTGGGTCGTACTATTCTCTCATCCCGCAGATTTCACGCCAGTTTGTACAACTGAATTCGTCGCTTTTGCAAAGAGATACGAAGAGTTCAAAAAACTGAACTGCGAGCTTATAGGGCTTAGCATAGACCAAGTATTTAGCCACATAAAGTGGGCTGAGTGGATAAAAGAAAAACTTGGAGTCGAGATTCCTTTCCCCATAATAGCAGACGACAGAGGTAAAATAGCTGAGATGTACGGTATGATTCACCCCAACAAGGGTACGAATACAGTAAGAGCCGTTTTCATAATCGACCCGAGAGGTATAGTTAGAGCTATGCTTTACTACCCGCAAGAACTTGGAAGAAACATGGATGAGATACTGAGAATGGTTAAAGGTTTGCAAGTTAGTGACGAGAACGGAGTCGCTTTACCTGCAAACTGGCCTAACAACGAGCTAATTGGAAACAAAGTGATTATACCACCCGCTACTGACGAGAAAACGGCTAAAGAAAGATTAGAAAAAGCAAAAGCAGGAGAAATAGAGTGTTACGATTGGTGGCTCTGCTTCAAGAAACTTTAACTACTTAACTAATTTTTTGATGATGAGGGGTATTTGGTGCATTTTTTGTACGTGAACAAAAATTAATTAAGGGGTGTTGTGTTTGAAGACGCTTGAGAGTCTCGCAACGGCTTTTGCCGGAGAAAGTATGGCGAGAAATAGGTACACTTTCTACGCCAAAGTTGCAAAAGAAGAGGGGTACGTTTTTGTATCTAAGCTGTTTCTGGAAACGGCTGAAAATGAAAAAGAACACGCAGAAACTTTGATGGAAATGATGCAGGAATTTGAGGGAAATGTAGTAAAAATTGAAGCAGAATTACCCATTAAGCTTGGAAACACGGTTGAAAACCTAAAAACGGCAATAGAGGGAGAAAATTACGAACACACTAAGATGTATCCCGAATTCGCAAAAATTGCTGAAGAGGAAGGGTACAGCGAAATAGCAGAGAGGCTTAGGGCTATAGCCAAAGCAGAAGTTCACCACGAAGAGAGGTATAAGAAAGTACTCGAAACGATTGAGAAGGGATTCTTCAAAAGAGATGAAGAGGTCGCTTGGGTTTGCTTGGAATGTGGTTACGTTCACTACGGTAAAGAACCACCAGAAAAGTGTCCAAGTTGTGGTCATCCAAAAGCGTATTACGTAGCTATGGATCTGTTGAGTATATAAATTTGAGTATTAAGGAGGTGTTGAAAATGATGATTTATTCTGAAGGTGAGAAGGCAAAAAATCACAAGCCAGTTATTGAATGCCCAGAGGAAGTTAAAGCTGGTGAAGAGTTCGAATTGAGAGTTTACGTCAGTGGACATCCGAATAAAACGGAACATTCTATAAGGTGGATAGAAGTTTACTTTGAGGAGGAGGGTAGAGATTTCAACCCAATAATGCTTTCCAGATCTGCTTTTTCGGAATTTGTAAGCCCAGACGTAACTTTAAAAGTTAAGCTAGAGAGAAGCGGAAAAATCGTTGCCTTAGCTTACTGCAACAAGCACGGACTTTGGGAGGGTGAAAAAGAAGTTAAAGTGGTTTAATAATATTTTTTTTGTAGCTATGGGTGGGAATTTGGTGTATACGAAGAAATGCGAAGAAATAACAGAAGCCTTAGAGAGATGGAATTTGAAGTGCTGGAGGGAACAAAAGTTAAGTTCAAACCAAACGCTAAGGAATTAGGAGAAAAAATCGGTGAGCTAATTTAGACAAGTTATTTAAAGTGTGGAAGGAGTGTTCGAACATGGACATTGAAGAAATAATTTCGGAGTTAATTGAAGAGGAAGAAGAAATAGAGGAAGAAGAGGCTCTTGCAGAAATATTCAAGCTCGCTAACAAGCTTGTAAAGTTACTCAATGAAATAAAGAGTTACGAGATAAGAGAGGCGGCATCTCTAACGCTAATAAAAGAACTTGTAGAGGACGACGAAGTGCTAAGAGGTTTAGCAACAAAAATGCTTCAAGACATGAGTTATGGAGTAGAAGACGATTACGTTTCTTGATTTTTTGTTTTGTTTGTTTATTCAAAGTTTATTCAATCTTAACTTCTCCCGGAATTACGCACTCTATATCCTCCATCCCAGCTCTCCTAACGAGAGTGGCTAAGGCGTTATTGCTGTTTGAAAAATTGAGGCGTTTGTGGAATATAACTACACCATACTTCATTCCTTCACAAGTTGCAGCTCTGAAAACATTTTCAACATCTCTCGTTACGTAAGATGCAAAGTGCATCTCTTCAAGCATTGAAGGGGAAGAAAGCATAACGTTATCCGTTCCGATGCGCCATCCTTCGTACTCTTTCAAAAACCTATAGTTTTCAATTCTCGCTACGTCGAAAAACATGTTAGACCTTATGCAGCTAACTATCTTTATTCTTTCGTCCATCGCCCTCTTTATCTGTTTTATTTCCGCCATGTTCATGTGAACTATTGCGTCTGGTCTCAATTCTACAGCTTGATCTACATCTTTTGAATCAACTTCTCCAGCGTGAACGAAGAAGAGTTTCTTTCTTTTCTTTGCAAACTCTCTCATTTCACTCGCTTTCTCAAATCCAACATCTCTAACACTGCTTATACCGAATCCATCTGACACTTTTAACAATTCTTCCAGCTCGTTCTCTTCAGGTCTTCCGAGTGCAACGCATATTCCCGCTTTGTCAGCACTTCTCAAAGCTTTAATTCCACTAATTCCTCCTTCTCTAAAGTCAAAAGCTTTCAAAACGCCTGATAATATCATATGCTTTATAGCTTTCTCCATAGCCTGAACTATATTATCTTCGTATTCTTTCAGCACTCTGAACTTGTATCCTTTTGGCATAACGATCTCTATTCCAGAAAAAGGAGGGTCTTTTGCTACACTATCACCCAAGTGAGTGTGGTAGTTTACAAACGCTGGACAGGCTACGTAAGCCGATTTTTTGTTTGATTCTTCAAAAATAACTCCTTCACTATCTCCAGCGTATATCACTCCATTTCTCGACTCAACTTTAAAGTCGTCCCAAAAGAAAAATTCACACGAATACATTACAAACTCTTCATTTTAACGATATTCAATACTTCCTTAAACTTTTCGTGCTTCGCATCTCTCAAAAGTTCGTAGATAATTGATTCTGCTGTAGCAACTTTAACCCCTTCTTGAATCATTCTCTCTATCGCTATTTCTCTATCGTAATCGTTTCTTGACGATGTACAGTCGGCAGCTAAGAAGACTTCGAATCCATATTTTAACATATCAATTGCCGTTTGTAAAACGCATATGTGCGTCTCTATTCCAGTAAGCACAAATTTCCTGTCGCCCATAATTTTTCTCAGAAATTCGTCTTCACCCATACAACTGAAGCTCGTTTTTTCGACAACCTTACTAACGAACTCCGATAGCGGTGAAACTGTTTTTCCAAGCTTCACTTGTTCCGTAAAAGTAATTGGTAGGTTTAGAATTTTAAACGCTTTAACTATCTTATAAGTATTAAGCAAAACTTTATCCTTCTCTTGGACGTGCGGTAACAGCTTTTCTTGCATGTCTATGACAACGAGGTGCATGCTAAAAGTTGGCAGAATGAATAAAAGCTTTTCTGTTCGAGAAACCTTAAATACTTGCTAAAATACTGTTTTTATGGACTGTTATGGAATTATGGGTTATCCTGTAAAGCACTCAGTTTCACCAGCTATGCACAACGCAGCGTTTAAAGCTCTCGGTATAGAGGCTGTTTACGCGAAATTTGAAGTGAAGCCAGAAAACGTTGAAATAGCTTTAAAAGGAGCTAAAGCTCTTGGGATTAAAGGTTTAAACGTTACTATACCCCACAAAGAAGAGGTATTAAAGTTTTCAAAACCAGATGAGTTAACAGCGAAAATAGGTGCTGCAAACACTTTAAAAATTGAAGAAGAAATTCTTGCATACAATACAGATGCTTACGGAGCTATTAAAGCTCTTGAAAAAGCAGGAGTTGGTGTTTCCGGTAAAGTGGCTTTAATAGTAGGGGCTGGAGGAGCTGCAAGAGCAATAGCATTTGCACTCGTAGATAGAGGAGCCACTGTTGTTATAACAAACAGAACTGAACAGAGGGGGTTGAAACTTACACAAGACGTTAGAAAATATGGAAACTGCGTTTTTGTTCCAATAAACGATCTCGAAAACGTCAAATTTGACATATTAATTAACGCGACACCAGTTGGTATGAGTGGGTACATGCCGGGAAAATTACCTGTTGACGAAAGAATAGTAAGAGAAGGAATAGTCGTTTTTGACACAGTTTACAACCCAATGGAAACAGCTCTAATAAGGCTTGCAAAGATGAGGGGTTGTAAAGTAGTTTACGGAATAGACATGTTGGTGTATCAAGGAGCAAAATCTTTTGAGATTTGGACTGGTGTAACTCCACCAATTGATGTTATGAAAAAAGCGGCTCTAAATGCCTTAAGGGGGTGATTACTTGCTAAATGCTTTAAAGATTTCGAGAGAAGTAGCAGAAGTTGTTAGAGAGGAAGTGAGTAAAATTGCTGGTAAAAAAGAAGCGGGAATAGAAGTTGGAATGGGCAAGGATGGCACTCCAACGAAAAAAGTCGATAGGATAGCTGAAAATGCCGCTTTAAGCGTCCTTTCTAATTACGATTTAAAGGTAGTTAGCGAGGAATCTGGAGTTGTTGGAGATGGTGATGTAGTAGTTG
>JALSQI010000021.1 GCA_026985525.1 Archaeoglobaceae archaeon | reverse complement strand
CCTCTCTTATCGAGCATGTGCTTACCAAGCAAGAGCACTCTAATTTTGACGCCTCTCTTTTCAGCGTCCATAAACTCTTCTTTGATTTTTGGATAGTATTCGAAGACTTTTGATATCACGTTGATTTCATTCTTTGCTTCTCTTATCAGAAGCTTTGTTTCCTTTTCAGAAGGTTCGCCAACTCTAACAACTCTGACCAATTCTTTGGGTTCAGATTTAGGACAGTACAGTTTGGAAAGCTCTCTTAGTATTTCTTCTCTTTTTTTCTCTACTATCTCCAATTTCTTCTTCAATTCGAACTCTAAATTCTCTCTCAATCTATCTAAGATTTCATTTGGCTTTTTAGTCTTATAAACGATTGGTCTTCCCGGTTTTTTATCCACCAAACCGAGATCGACGAGTTGATCGAGAACTGTATAAATCTTTGCTCTTGGGATATTGGATAGCTTCGCAATTTCGGATGCTTTCGCTTCCCCACATTGAATTAAAGCTATGAGAGCCTTAGTCTGATATTCGCTCAAGCCAGCTTTTACGAGTGCTTTTTCGATATCCATGGTTCTTCTTTTGCAACAAATCTTATATATTTCCCGCATCAACTGCGTTGTTTTTCTGTCTTTACCTTCATTATTTTTTGTTACTACTATAGGTAACAACAATCGAAAAGAAATGGTAACATTTATAAAGATAAAAATGAGTAAGAAACGATATGACAATACTGATAACAGGTGCTGACGGATACATAGGCTGGCCTCTGATGCTGAAGCTTGCTAAGGAGTTTCCGGAGGAGAGGATAATCGGCATCGACAACTTCGGAAGGCGTAGATGGGTTGAGGAAGTTGGAGCTGACAGCGTAATTCCGATTGCGACAATGGAGGAGAGGATAAAGAAGGCTCACGAGTTGGGATTCAAAAACATAAGCTTCATATACGGAGATCTAATGGATAAGGAATTCGTCAGAACTCTAATCAGGGTTTTCAAGCCCGATGTAGTTCTGCATTTGGCAGCCCAGCCTTCCGCCCCGTATTCGCATATAAACATGGACAAAGCTCATTACACGCAGAAGAACAACGTTCTAAGCACTTTAAACCTCCTGTGGGCTTTGAGAGAAGAAGGATTAACTAAGGCTCACTTCATAGAAACCACGACAACTGGAATATACGGTGCTCCAAACCTACACATTCCAGAAGGATTCGTGGAAGTGATCGATAAGTTTGGGAATAGAGATGTTTTGCCCTTCCCGAACATAGCTTCGAGTTTCTACCACGTAACAAAAGGATTCGATGCGGTGAACATGTGGCTGATGAACATGCAGACGGGGATGCCTTGTACAGATGTGAGAACGAGCATAGTATATGGAGTTGATACTGAGGAAACGATGCTCGACGAAAAATTATCGACGAGGTTCGACGTTGACTTCTACTTCGGCACCCTCTTCAACAGATGGGTTGCGATGATTATAGCTAATTACCCGCTAACAGTCTATGGCTCTGGAAACCAGATAAAGCCGTTCATAAGCGTAGAGGATGCTTGTCAAAGCTTAGTCAACATAGTAAAGGAAGGGAACGAGGAAGAATACAGGGTTTACAATCAGTTAGTCGAATACGTGAGAATCAGAGATTTGGCCGAAGAGCTTAACAGAGCAGCAGAGGAGGTTTTGGGTAAAAGTCCCGGAATAAAGTTCATTCCAAATCCGAGGAAGGAGAAGGAGGAAAGCGAGTACAGGTTCGACAACTCGAAGTTCATGAAGGTTTTGAAGCCGAAGTATCCGAAGATGAAGGATACTCTCGCAGAAACTGTGGAAAGGCTGAACAGGTTTAAGGACAGAATACTGGCATATAAAGACTTATTTATTCCAAAAAAGGTGGTAGGATGAAAATATTAGTAACGGGAGCTGCCGGATACGTTGGGAGTTATCTGATAAACAAGCTTTTGGAAGATGAGAGGTTTGCGGATTACGAAATAGTCGGTGTGGACAACTTCTTGGTTGGAAAGAAGGAGAACTACGAGCTGATAAAGAAAAACGGAAGGGTTAAGCTCTTACAAGGAGATATATGCGATCGTGAATTTGTTGATGATCTGCTCAAAGATACGGAGATAGTTTATCATTTAGCTGCTATTTCTGGAGTCGTCCAGTGCAACAGAAATCCGATGTTGGCTTTGAAGATAAACGTCGAAGGAACTCTAAATTTGCTCGAAAACAGCGCGAAAAGAGATGTTGAATACTTCGTATTTCCTTCCAGCTCTGCGGTTTACGGTAACTTAAGTGAAGATATGGCCAAGGAAGATATGCCGACAAAACCGTTAAACAACTACGGTGCTATGAAAGTGAGTTGTGAGGCACTGTGTTTGGGATACTACAATAGCTATGGGCTGGGAACAGTGATTTTGAGGTTTACAAACATATACGGTGTGGGAACTTATCCAAAGTGGAGAACTGTAGTTTCCAACTTTATTCTAAGGGCTTTGAAGGGAGAACCCCTAATAATTCACGGAACGGGAGAGCAGAGGAGAGATTTTGTTCACATAGACGATGTAATTGAAATATACAAGCTCGTAATTACGCCGAAGGCGAAGGGAGAGATATTCAACGCTGGAAGTGGATATACGGCAAGCGTTAAGGAACTTGCCGAAATAATAAAGGAAATAAGTAGCAAAAAGGGTAAAGAAGTTAAAATAACGTTTGAAAAGGCGAGAGAATCGAAGGAGAGGACTTTTGGTTACGATATCGGCAAGCTAAAATCCTTAGGCTTTAAGCCGAAATACGACATAAGGAAGGGAATGGAGAAGACATTTGGAGACATTCAAAATCTAATCGAAAGTTGTGGAATTACAGAATACCAGAAAGAGATATGATTGCCGTAGTAACTCAGGCAGGTTTTAAGGAGGGTATGGGTCACGTAATGAGAATGCTCTGCTTACTGAACGAACTCAAAGACGAACTCAAAGTTGACGCAACTTTTATTCTTAAAAAGAAAGACGAAGTTGTCTTTAATTTTATAAAAGATAGGGGTTTTGACGTCGTTGCTGGAAATGCAGTGGATGTTATGGAGAAAATCGTACCTAATGCTGTGTTTTTCGACAAATTTGATGTTGAAAAAGAGCTTGCAGTAAAAGCTAAAGAGTTTGGAAAAGTTGTTATGTTCGACAGTACGACGTCAAATGAGTTTGCAGACGTCGTTGTAAACGCCTTAGTTAAGTGTAAATGCTATCGTAGTTGCTACTGTGGGCTTAAGTACCTTGTATTGCGGAAAGAATTTTCAAATTTCTGGAAAATGAAAAAGAAAGTAAAAAACGATGTTGAAAAAATTCTACTTATGTTTGGTGGAAGCGATCCATCTAACTTTACAGCTAAGATTCTCAATTTGGTTGGTGAATTTGACACAAATTTTGACGTAACTGTAGTTTTAGGACCAAAATACAAGTATTTAAACGAAGTAAAAAGAATTGCTGAAGGTTTGGAAGCTCAAGTTCTTATCAATCCCAATAACATCCCAGAACTCATGTTTGAGTCAGATGTCGTCGTAACTTCTCTTGGATTAACAACGTTTGAAGCGATGTGCGTTGGAACTCCTGTAATAGCTATATGTCAGAATGACTTGCAGAGGTGGCTTAAAAGCCAGATGCCTTATCTTAAGTTCATTATTTCGAGATTTACTGAATTTAAGTTCGTGGAAATTTTTAAAAAGATGATGGATTTTAACCTTAGAAAGAGCTTGAGTGATTATGGTAAATCTTTGTGTGATGGGAAGGGTTTATTTAGAGTTGTGGAATTAATTCAAAACGTGTGGTGATTGCATGGAGGCAGTAGTTCTGGCTGCGGGCGAAGGTACTAGAATACGACCCCTTACCTACACAAAGCCTAAGGTGATGTTGCCAATAGCAAACAGACCAATTCTTGAACACCTGATTTTGGAGCTTAAAAAGGCTGGAATTACTGATATAGTGCTCGTGGTTGGATACAAGGAGGAGAAAGTCAGAGAATACTTTGGCGATGGTTCG